>JAITNC010000124.1 GCA_031290675.1 Campylobacteraceae bacterium
TCATCAGGCGTGATATAAACACCGCCTTTTGTCTGGAAAGAGCGTTGTGTAAAGCCGTCCTTCTCATACCCGTCATCTCTCTCGCCGTATCCGCTTTGTCCTTTTTTGGGTGCGGCGGCGGAGATACCTTTTGTGTCGCTCCAACCCAAACTTGCCGCTATATCAAAAACCTCATTGGCGTACGATAGCGAGGTGGCGTATTTTTGCCAACTGCTTGAGCCGTACTCTGCGAGGGCGTTGGCGTGAATGCCCTGCGGGGTTGGCTTGGTGATGATATTGACCACGCCGGCGTCAGAGTCGCTCCCCCAAACTCCGCTTTGCGCACCTTTGAGGAGTTCTATCTTCTCTACGCCGTACAAATCTATAAGTTCGCTCTGCGCTCCACTAAGTCCGCTGACATCGTTCACACGAACGCCGTCTACCAATACCAAAGTGTGTGCGGGATTGAAGCCGCGCAGGTATATAGATGAGCTCTGCCCTGCTCCGCCGTTGGCTGTTGAGCCTGTACCGCCGAGCGAGTTTAGGGCTTCACTCAAGCTTTTATAGCCTTTGAGTTCTATCTCTTCGCTTGTGATAGTGTGGGTGTTGTCTGTCGTGTCGGATTTGTTTTGTGTAGTTCGTGAGCTTGTCTGCTCTTGTAGATTTTTGGCTTCAATCGCTTTGAGTGTTTTTGTTATGTGTATAACAGGCAAGCGGGCTGTAGCAACTTGGGGCTGGCTCGCTTCTATGAGCTGCGTATCTGTTTCGCTCTCTTTCTCGCTTGAGAGATTTTGGCGCACTTTGTCATCTGTCGTGTCCAGACTGACATTGTTAGCCGCAAGCACAGTGCCTGCGTTGAGAGCCAAGATAGCAGCAAGGGAAAAGTATTTCCCTTTAAAACCACGAAATAAACTCAATTTCGCTCCTTAAATTAAAATGGAGGTATTATAACTCAATTTATCTGTTTCGCTTGATATGTTTTCCTTCTTATCGTCCTCTTTCGTATCTAAGCTGACATTGTCATATTCAAGGTCTGGACTATAAAATAGAGCGGGCAAGCGGCAAGAAAAGTCAGTATTATTATCTGCAAGAGCAACACTTGCAAACAGAGCCAAAATAACGGCAAGAGAAAAGCATTTATCCAATTTAAATCATTAAAAAATAATTGTAATATAATTAAAATTTTAAATTTTATTTAATATTAAAAAGTATAAAAATATAAATTATCAATAATTGTTTCATAAATTTCTCTATTATAATTATTTTAAGGTAAAAATGAAGCTAGATATGGCAGAAATGGCGTTAAAATAGTTATGTGATTAGCAAGCGCAGCAACTAAATCGTTGTATTTAATTTGAAATGTTTCCTTGTTATTCACAGATTGTTTTAATTCCTCAATTATCTGCAAGAGTACTTCTTTGTTGGAAATTGTTCCATTGCATTCTATTGCTTTTTTAATTTCATTAAATTTTGATAAATCCTGCTTAATCTGTGCGGTAAGATGAGAAGAATTATTGCTTATAATAATATTACTATTACTAATATTACTAATAGTTCCATGTGATAAACTTTCTGGATTGTTAATTTTTTCTATTTTTATTTGATAATGAGCCGGGATATGCATCAAAGTTTCGTGGTAACCTGCATCAAATACCTTGTATATATTTGTTGCGCCATTAGTATAAATTGCTTCTATAATATCGTTATCCTCAATAATATTGGGTTTAATTGCATCATGGGAAACAACCATGAGCTTACCTTTAGTTGCCTCAACAGCCTGCATTTCAAATGTATTACCATTAGCTTTTTTAACAATACATTTAGTTTTAGGGAAGTGCCCAAAAATATCATTAACCATTTACATATACCTCATTTCATTATATTGTATTAAAAACAACTAATATTTAATACAGCATCTTAAATCAGTATAACATACTATTTACAGCGTGTCAAGGGATAATATTTAATAGCTATATCGCAAAATACCTCGCCTCTTTATGATACACCACCAGTGCGCTTGTGCTCTCCTCAGGGTGCATTTGCCAAGTCGTATTATCCAGCGTCAGACCAAACTCTTCAGGCTTTAGAATAGTAAATATATGTCTATTGTCGCTAAGCTCAGGGCAAGCGGGATATCCAAACGAATATCTGCACCCCTGGTAACCCCTCATCTGCACACTTTGCAAGCTCTCCCCCTCGCTTGAAGCTATGCCAAGCTCTATGCGTATCTGTTTGTGTATTATCTCCGCCAACGCTTCAGCCAACTCAACGCTAACGCCTCGCAAATGATAATACTCTTTAAACCGTCCCTCTTTGTATAGTTTTTGCCCGTATTCGCCAAATCTCCCGCCTGCACTCACTATAGTAAAAGCCACTGTATCAACTGTATCGTCCCTAAAAAAGTCGCTGATAGAGCGGTGTGGAGGCTTGTTTTGGCGAGGGAAGTCAAAGCTTAGATATGCGTCTTTTTTAAGCTCTGCTACCGACCTGTTCAAGCTCTTTTTCTCGTCCAAAATATACAGTTTGCTCCCATCGCTGACGCACGGATAGTAGCCGTATATCACTACGGGTTTAAATAAATCCTCTTTTTTGATAAGCTCTTTCATCGCCTCAAAAAGTGGTATAAGCGTCTGCGTCTCTTGTGCGATTTTCTCTTCGCTCGTTAGATTTTTCGTGCTGTATCCCCAACGAGTGGCGAAAAGTATCTTGCGATTTATCCATTTGTATGCGAGCCACTCATCTACGTCAAAAACCCTTCTGCCCCAAAACGGCGGCAGCAAAACATCGCTTTTGGCAGGCAGCACGATATCCTCTTTTTGTATCTTTATCTCTATTTTCGGTGGGGCTTTTTTGGCTTTTGGGGCGGGCGCGCTAAACTCTTTTTTCTCTATCTTTTGCATGGCGTTCAACCCCTCAAAAGCGTCTTTGCAGTAAAAAACCGCACCCTCATAAGATGGACGGCAAAAGTCCTCCACAAACCCCTCGTTGAGAGCTGCGCCGCCGAGCAGTATCGGCACTTTCACGCCTTGTCTTTTAAGCTCCTCCAAGTTTTCCCTCATGATGGCGGTTGATTTGACCAAAAGTCCGCTCATACCGATAGCGTCAGCGTTATGCTCCCTGTAAGAGCGTAAAAAATCCCCTATATCGGCTTTGATACCGATATTTACGACTTTGTAGCCGTTATTTGAGAGGATAATATCCACGAGATTTTTACCTACATCGTGAACATCGCCTTTGACCGTACCAAGCACGATAGTAGTGTTTTTTTTGCTGCTTTTGGGTAGGTAGGGCTTCAGAAAATCAACGCTCGCCTTCATCACTTCGGCGGATTGAAGCACAAAAGGGAGCTGCATTTTGCCATCGCCAAACAGCTCGCCTATCTCTCTCATCGCAGCTATGAGTATGTTATTGACTATATTTTCGCTCGGGATTTCATCTTTGGCGGTAGAGAGCAGTTTCAACATCAACTCTTTATTGCCGTCTTTGAGCAGCTTTTTGATTTTCTCCTCTGTGCTGAGCTTTTCCAGCTCATCGTCCCCGCCGCTATCTTTTTCTTTTAGCTCGCCAAAATGTTTGATAAAATCAAAAAGTGCGCCGCCCTGCGGTTTGACGTTAAAGAGCAAATCCTCGCACACTCTAAGGTCGTCTTGCTCTATCTTGTAGAGCGGTAAAATATTTTTCACGTTCACGATAGCGCACGACAATCCCGCTTTCACGCAGTGGTGCAAAAAGACGGAGTTCAGGTACTCTCTGGCATTTTTATCAAGCCCAAAAGAGATGTTTGAGATGCCAAGAACAGTGCCGCATTTAGGGTAAACCCTGAAAAATTCCCTGATGGCTTCTATCGTTTCTATCGCCGCGCTGAAGTACTCGCTATCCCCGCTTCCTACTGTAAACGTGAGCATATCAAACACCAAATCGCCCTCGTCAAGCCCCTGCGCCAAAGCCAAAGTGCGCATTCTTTTGGCAACGAGAAGTTTGCGCTCTTTGCTTTTTGCCATACCGCTCTCATCTATGCAGAGGCAGACAAGCGCCGAGCCGTACCGCTTGGCGAGCGAACATATCTTGCGAAATTTTTCTTCGCCGTCCTCAAGATTTGCCGAGTTGATGATAGCCCGTCCGCCGATGTTTTTCAAAGCCGCCTCAAGCGCCTCTATGGACGTGGAGTCAGGCATAAGCGGAAGCGGGATTTTCGTATTGTAAGCACTTACGACTTTTCGCATATCTTCTATCTCGTTCCGCCCCGCAAATCCCACACTCACATCTATACAATGCGCCCCACTCGCACTTTGGCTTTGAGCGACATTTAAAACGCCGTCCCAATCTTTTGCCAAAAGCAGCTCCCTGAAAGCTTTTGAGCCTGTGGCGTTACTACGCTCTCCTATCAAAAAAGGTGCTGGATTTTGACGCAGAGTTTTACTCTCATACAAAGAGCTCACGCAAGGCTCTAAACTACCCTTTGGACTTAGCGGTATCTTGCCCTCCAACGCTTTACCAAGCTCCAATATATGCTGAGGCGTCGTACCGCAGCAACCACCAAGAAGCGATACGCCATTGACATTTAAAAGTTCACTTTGAAGCTTTGCAAATTCCGAAGGGCTCATCGGATAATACGTATACCCGCCTCTGTTTTGCGGCAATCCGGCGTTGGCGTGTATAGATATAGCCCTGTCCCATATCTGGCTTAGCGTTTTGATGTGAGGTGCGGCTTTGTCGGGGCCGCTGCCGCAGTTGAGCCCCAAAGAAAATATATCAAACGGCTTTAAAATAGCAGCGATGGTTGAGATATCTGTGCCTATGAGCATAGTCCCGCTCGTTTCTATCGTAACGGAAACCATTATCGGCTGAGTGGTTTTGTGCTGCTCTTTAGCGTCATTTATCGCCAAAATCGCCGCTTTTATCTGCAAAGGGTCTTGCGCCGTTTCTATCAAAAATATATCAGCCCGAGCTTCTATGGCAGCCCTCGCACAAACACTGTAGCCTTCGTACATCTCATCAAAAGTTATACCCAAAAGTGAAGGCAGTTTTGTACCCGGCCCAAAAGAAGCCGCCGCAAAACGAGGCTTGTCGTCAAACTCTTTGCACACTTCGCGCGCCAGCTTCACACCCTCATAAAAAAGCTCGTAAGCCCTGCCCTTCAGCCCATACTCATCAAGCACCCAACCCATCGCGCCAAATGTGTTTGTTTTGATGATGTCAGCCCCCGCTTTGAGGTAACTTCTATGTATTTTCTGTATCGCCTCCGAGGCGGTAACGTTCAAAAGCTCATTGCAGCCATTGGCATCTTGCCAGACACTCTCATCAAGCTTTAGATTTTGTATCTGCGTACCCATAGCGCCGTCCAAAATCAAAACCCTTTGTTTTATCAAATCATCAAAAACACTCAAATTTTTTCCTTATTTTTGCACTCTATAAACTTGCACGAAATTAAAACAAAGCTCGCATATCATCAGCAATTCCCACGTGCTGAATATATCCAAAAACAAGCTCTCCTCATTCATCTTTTCAAAATCAGCGTGAACACTAAAACCATAAGAGTTCTCAAGCAGTGCCAGACTTGGCAAATCAGCGCTATATATGAACGTAAATATGATATTTGGACACCGTCTTTGTCTGAAAATACGCCTTTTTGTCCCGTCAAAATCCTTAAAACTCAGCCTTATTTCGGAGTGTACGTTGTGCGAGAGGACATTTCGGATAAAAGAGAGTATGTCGTAAAAATCCTCAAACCTCTCCTCGCCCAGCACATTTTGTATAAAAACCCTAAAATCCCCCTCAAGCCTTATCGCCTCCACCATCGCCATACAGATACTTCTTATCGCACTAAATTCTATAAAATACTCAAACATTCCAAGATTTGGATTTTTGTAAGCGTCTTGCAAGACCACTTTGATAAATTGCGAATGTATCGTGTAAGATGTTATCTCATCTTTGCAAATGATGATATCTTGGGCTTTAGAGCTCAACTCCTCCTCTTTGGCGAGCTTGGCAAAAAACTCCCCTGCGTGCAAAAAGTAAAAATTTTGCTCAACAAGTAAAATGGCGTCTTCTATGAGCTCATCAATCGTCTGCATCTTTTTCCTTTTGGCAGTGTTAAAAGACTAATAAACAACCCTTATATTTTCTCTATTTATGATATCCAGATTTAGATATTTTTCCAAATTGATAGTTGAATATGCGTCTATATAAATCTCAAAATCTTTTAGTGTTTCTATGTCTGTTTTGAAACTGTCTATAGCATAAAAAGAGTTTTCAACTCTATAGAGTGCGTTTTCCTCAATGATTTCTATTTTGGCGTGGAGCGGTTTGTTTGTCGCTACAAGCATATTGTAAAGTTTTTCAGCAACTCCAGCTCGCGGGTGCAAAAGCGCAAAATTTTCATCAACACTCGGTTTGTCTGTGAGTGAAAAAACTTTGTAGCCGATGTCCAAATCATTTATCAAACCATTCTCTTTTTTGAGTTTTTCGCCCGCTCTGTTCACACGCTCTAT
>JAITNC010000172.1 GCA_031290675.1 Campylobacteraceae bacterium
TAACTAAGAGCTTGTGCGATATCCTCTCTCAAATCCTCTATATCTTCTATGCCGACAGATAGGCGCAGCATATTTGGCTTGATGCCAAGGCTCATCTTCTCCTCGTGAGAGTTCAGAGGGTAGATGACAAAGTATGGGGATACTATCAGCGTTTTGTTGTCGTGGATATTTGTGGCACGCCTGATGATTTGGAGCTTGTCCATAAACTTGTAGGCGGCTTTTTCGCTCTCAACCTCAAATGTCAATATAGAACCACAGCTTTTAAACTGTTTTTTTGACAATTCGTAAAACGGCGAGCTTGAAAGCAGCGGATAATTGACCTCGTTTATCCCCTTCACGCCTTGCAGCCACGACGCTAAAGCGAGGGCGTTTTCACAGGCTCTGTCTATGCGAAGTGCCATAGTTTCAAGCCCCAAAGTTTGCATGTAGGCATTGTGCGGGCTCAGGACTGCGCCCAGAGCTTGAAAAATCTCTTTTCGCACTTTGTATAAAAACGCCATTGGCCCGACTTTGGCGTAGTATTTGTCTAAAAGCTTCACTTTTTTCCACTCAAAAATCCCGTGGTCTACGATAAGTCCGCCCACGCTCGTGCCGCCGCCGCTTATAAATTTTGTAGACGAAAGCACCTCTACATCAATGCCGAACTTTTTAGCGTCAAACAAGTAAAATGGCGTCATAGTCGTATCAAGCACGAAAGGAACATCGTGCGAATGCGCTATTTTGGAGAGTTTTTCAAGGTCTGCTATCTGAAGCTGCGGATTGCTCACTGTTTCCAAAAACAGCAGCCTTACACGCTCATCAAACGCCGCCTCTACGGCTTTTTCGTCCAAAACATCTACAAATTTCACCGTTACGCCCATATTTGGCAGTGTATTTTGGAAAAAAGAGAGCGTATGTCCAAAGAGACGATTTGTCGTTATGACACTCTCACCTGCCCTTACCAACGTCAAAATAGCGGTCGTAATAGCCGCCATACCGCTTCCGAGAGCCACTACGCCGATAGAATTTGTGAGAGCTTTGATGTGCAGCTCAAAATCCTCAACCGTAGGGTTGCTTGAGCGGCTGTAAACGTGTCCCATTTTTTTGCCGGCTGATACTATGCTCAGCTCTTCGGAGGAGTCAAACTCATACGCCGCGTTTTCATAAATAGGCATTCTAAGTGCGCCGTGAGCGTCTTTGACGTGTTTTTTGATATGTAGTGATTTTGTGATAAAGCCTTTCATCTATTGCCCCTCTTATTATAATTTATTGACGAAAAAATTCAGAGAAGTTTAGCACAATATGTTTAAACTTTATCTATAAAGTTACGAAAACAGGCTGTTTTTGTCATCAGTTGAGGGGTAAAATCGCACCATTTTTGGCGTATGTATTTTGTAATACAATGTAATACAAAATATTCCTATCGTCACTGCGGGACTGTAATCAGGCGTGGCAATGACGGAAAGCTGAGATTGCTGGGACAAACTTGCAATGGCGGAAAATATTACTCTTTTTATTTATTCCTGATAAAACATACCAAAATACTTGACAATAAAGAAAATTTTGTCTATAATGCCGTTAAATTTTTATGAAGGAGAGTTAAATGAGTTTAGCAAAACACATTTTTATCTGGTCTATAGCGTTGGCGACTTCACTATTGCAAGCCGCCCAATTTGAGATACTAAATGTATCTTACGACCCTACGAGGGAGTTGTACAAAGAGTACAATGAGGCGTTTATCAAGCATTATAAAGCGCTGAGCGGCGATGATGTAACCGTCAGACAATCACACGGCGGTTCAGGCGGACAAGCGAGAAGCGTTATAGAGGGTCTTGAGGCTGATGTAGTTACATTGGCTCTTGGAGGCGATATAGACGCTATAGTTGAGAAATCAAAGAAAATATCTGTAGATTGGCAGAAAAGGCTTAAAAACAACAGTTCGCCTTACACATCTACTATCGTATTTTTGGTCAGAGCGGGCAATCCTAAAAAGATTAAGGATTGGGACGATTTGGTAAAAGACGGCGTGAAAGTCATCACTCCAGACCCAAAAACTTCCGGCGGAGCGAGATGGAATTATCTTGCGGCTTGGGCGTACGCTTTGAAAAAATTTAACAATGACGAAGCGAAAACAAGAGAGTTTGTAGCAAAACTTTTCAAAAATGTTCCTATACTTGACGCTGGCGCTAGGGGTTCAACAAACACATTTGTTCAAAAAGGTTTGGGAGATGTACTTTTGGCATGGGAAAACGAGGCATTTTTATCTATCAACGAGCTTGGCAAAGGCAAATTTGAGATAATAGTCCCAAGTCTTAGTATCCTAGCAGAGCCTGCTGTAAGCCTTGTAGATGAAAACATCAAGAAAAAAGGCACTGAAAAAGTCGCTACCGAATACTTAACCTATCTATACTCAAAAGAGGGTCAAAGAATAGCCGGTAAGAACTATTACAGACCAACAGACCCTGAAGTGGCTAAAGAGTTTACGGAGCTTTTCCCAAAACTTGACCTTGTTACTATAGATGGAGCGTTCGGCGGTTGGACAGAGGCTACGAAAAAGCACTTTGCTGACGGCGGAGAATTTGATAAGATTTACACAAAAAAATAAGGATATATATGGCGAGGGCTTTAAAAAGATTTGTAATTTTTATCAATGTTTTGGGGCTTTCGCCGATACTTATCGCGGGGTTGTTTGCGGGAGGCTTTGATGAGTAAGACTATCAAAAAGCCAAACATCAAAACAGCCTTGCTGTTCATATCAGCATTGACAGCCATATCGGGCGTATTTGCCGCATTTGCCGACTTGAGGGCGTTTGTATCGCTCATCTTGACATCTGGGCTGTTCGCTCTAGTGGCTTTCAATATCATAAGAGTCCAATACGACGCCTCAAAAACCAAAACTACACTGTTTGCGATATCATTAGTCATAGCATTTTTGAGCATTGTCGCTATATTTATAGATGTGAGGTTTTCCGTAACGCTGATTTTGATATCGGGGTTGTTCGCCCTGATAGCCCTAAATATCGGCAATTTCACGATAAGCCAAATCATCATCACTGTAGTTATTTTTCTCATAATATCCGCTATATTGTTCGTAGTTTATCAAAATCCGCAGAACTCTTTAGCGTGGGTATCGCTCATCATTTTTATCATCATAGCAGTGTTGGCAAACAAGACAGGATACAAAAAAAGCAATCCGAAACTTCCGGGTTTTAGTATCACGCTTGGACTTTCGCTCACGTATATGTCGCTTCTTATACTTATTCCACTAAGTGCGTTGGTACTTTACGCTATGCAGATGCCATTTGAAAAGTTTTGGACAACTGTAACGGACGACAGAATTTTGACAGCTTTAAAGATATCTTTTACAGCAAGCCTCACAGCGGCTCTTCTCAACTGCTTTTTTGGGCTTGTGATAGCGTGGATTTTGACCAAATACGACTTTGTGGGCAGACGCATAGTAGACTCCATAGTAGACTTGCCATTTGCCGTACCTACGGCTGTAGCGGGTATATCGTTGGCATATATCTTTTCGCCAAACGGCGTTTTGGGTGGTTTTTTGCAAACATTATCGTTGAAGTTGCAATCATTCGCTCCATATTTCTCGCCTGAAGTCGAGGGTAGTTTCGGGCAGTTTTTGCAAAATATAGACCTCGGTATCTCTTACTCAAAAACCGGCATAGTGATAGCTCTCGTGTTTATCGGACTTCCTTTTATCGTGCGGACAGTTCAGCCCGTCATAGAAGAACTTGATAAAGAGTTGGAGGAAGCGGCAAGCTCTCTTGGCGCAAATTTTTATCAAATTTTTCGCAAAGTCATATTTCCCTCTATCTATCCGGCACTCCTGACGGGATTTGCTTTGGCGTTCGCAAGAAGCCTCGGCGAGTATGGCTCTGTCATATTTATATCAAGCAACATTCCTTACGAAACGGAGATAGTCCCGCTGCTTATCGTCAAAAAACTGATGCAGTTTGACTATGTTGGGGCGAGTGTTATAGGCGTGATAATGCTTGTGGCGGCGTTTGTGCTGTTGCTTCTTATCAACTTCTTGCAATCCTTCGCCAGACGCAGAAAGAAGGGAGTTTGATGAAACGGTATATAACTATATTTTTACTTGGGCTTGCGGCTATTTTGCTCGCACTAAATATATTTGAATTTAGCGGTTTTTTCAAGATATACAAACATTTGGCGTTTTTGATAGCTGTTTTGCTCATTTTTATCAACACAAGCCACGGGTGGCAAAAGAGCGTGATACTGCTTGCTACAGCCGTGCTTATCTCTTTTTTATACACTCTCATCGCAGGAAATGTGCAATGGGCTATCGTTGATGTGATATTTGCCGCTGTAGCCATCATCGCCATCGCTACGGACTCCACGAGGATTAAAGTTATCTCGGGCAGCAAAGAACCGCCCTTTATAAAGCCTCTGCTCATCACGATAACATTTCTATTTTTGGCGGTTTTTGTATTTTTGCCTCTGTATACCATCTTTACGCTAGCGTTCGCAAACGGCGCTACTACATACCTCTCCTCCATAAAAGAGAGCGATGCGTTGTCGGCTATCAAGCTGACTATCATAGTAGCTGTTATCTGCGTGCCTGTAAATACATTTTTTGGCGTGCTGCTGGCGTGGGCTATAGCGAAGTTTGACTTCAAAGGCAAAAATATCATCACGACCTTGATAGAAGTGCCTTTCGCCATATCGCCCGTCATAGCGGGACTTATATTTATCCTGCTGTTCGGCTCATTTGGCTGGTTTGGACATTTTTTGGTAGAGCACAACATAAGAATAGTATTTGCGATACCGGGGCTGTTTTTGGCTACTGCTTTCGTAACATTTCCATTTGTAGCCAAAGAGTTGATACCACTGATGCAAGAGATGGGCAAAGATGACGAAGAGGCGGCTTTGACGCTCGGCGCTAGCGGTTTACAGACATTTTTCAAAGTTACGCTGCCAAATATAAAATGGGGACTTTTATATGGAGTCGTGCTCACAAACGCCCGTGCTATGGGAGAGTTTGGCGCAGTCGCTGTAGTTTCGGGACTTATAAGAGGCGTTACGATGACGATGCCTCTGCACATAGAGGTGCTTTATAACGAGTATCTCTTCTCAGCCGCTTTCTCAATAGCGTCCCTGTTGACGTTTCTCGCTCTTGTAACTTTGGTCGTGAAGACTGTCATTGAGCATTTTATAGCTTTGCAGAGAAAACTTGTCGTATTTGATGTAAGTACAAAACAGTAGTAAAAAAAGGATATTTTGATGAGCATAGAGATTTCACATATTAGTAAAAATTTTGGTACATTTGCCGCACTTGATGATATAAATCTTGCTATTCCCGACGGCGAGCTGACAGCATTATTGGGACCTTCCGGGTCGGGAAAAACAACTCTTTTGCGCATCATAGCCGGACTTGAAAACCCCGACATCGGAACTATCAGCTTTTTTGGGGAAGACTCTACGAGCAAACCCACAAAAGACAGAAAAGTCGGCTTTGTTTTTCAACATTACGCACTTTTTAAACATATGAGCGTTTTTGAAAATATAGCTTTTGGACTCAAAATACGCCCGCACAAACCAAGCAAAAATGAGATAAAAGAGAAGGTTTACAAACTTTTGCAGATGGTACAGTTAGAGCCTCTCGCAAATAGATTTCCAAGCGAGCTTTCCGGCGGTCAAAAACAGCGCGTAGCGTTGGCGAGGGCGTTGGCGGTTGAGCCTAAAGTCTTGCTTTTAGACGAGCCTTTTGGCGCACTTGATGCTAAAGTGAGGCAAGAGTTGAGGCGCTGGCTCAGGTATCTGCACGACGAGATACATATCACGAGCGTGTTCGTAACCCACGACCAAGAGGAGGCTTTGGAAGTTTCCGATAAGATAGTTATCCTAAACAAAGGCAAGATTGAGCAGATAGGAACTCCCGAAGATGTTTACGACAATCCCGCAAATCCGTTTGTGTATGGATTTTTGGGAAATGTAAATCTATTTCACGCTAGAATGATTAAAGGCTCTTTGAACCTTGAGCGCGGCAATAAAAACGATGACGATGACATCTCATTTTTCATACGACCGCACAATGTCAAGATAGCTTTCTCAAACGAGGACGGCAAAGGCATAGAGGCGAAAATCATAGCGCACAGGATTTTGGGCGCACACGTGAGAATAGAGCTCAAGACTATCATCGGTGAGAAAAACATTGAGGCAGATGTGGATAAAAAACAGTGGAATGAGATAAAAACACAGCAGCCAAATTTTGTCTATATTAAATTTATAGAGGCCAAAATATATGCACACGACGAAAGCTGGAGCGACTATGTCATATAATGATTTGCTTCAACAAATCACGAGCAAGATAAAAGGCAAGGTAGCCCTCTCTTTCAGCTATCAGGCTGAAGATGTGGTGGTTTTACATCTGCTGCTGCAATGCGGCGTAAAATCTTTGGAGGTTTTCACGCTTGATACGGGCAAACATTTTCCACAGAGTGAGGAGTTTCACAAAGAGGTTGAGGAGTTTTTTGGTATCACTATCAAAAGATACCTGCCAAATCAAAACAGCGTGAAAAGCTTGGAAAAAAAGCTTGGGCTTTGGGGTATGAGAGACAGCTTGGAAAACAGACATTTGTGCTGTCATATCAGAAAAGTAGAACCCCTAAAACGGGCATTGAAAAACAAAAGCGCATGGGTTACAGGACTTCGTGCTTCACAATCCGTAACAAGAAGCGACTTGAAAATAGTAGAGTTTGATGAAAATTTTTCTCTATTTAAGATAAATCCTATCGCTTTTTGGAGTGAAAAGCAAACATTTGACTATATAAAAGAGTATAATCTCCCTCTCAATTCCCTATATCATCAAGGCTTCAAAAGCATAGGCTGCGCTCCCTGTACAAGAGCTGTCGGCAAAGACGATGATGTGCGCTCAGGCAGGTGGTGGTGGGAAGAGCCGGAACACAAAGAGTGCGGATTGCATATAAAGGAAAAAGCGTGAACAAGATAGAGAAGCTGGAATCGCAAAGTATTTTTATCATACGCGAGGCTTACAAATCATTCAAAAATGTCGGTATGCTGTGGTCTATCGGCAAAGACAGCACGGTGCTTTTATGGCTCGCCAAAAAGGCGTTTTACGGGCATGTGCCGTTTGAGTTGATACACGTAGACACAAACTACAAAATCCCGCAAATGATAACTTATAGAGATAAGATAGCCAAAGAGTTGAAACTAAGGCTTGTGGTCGGTCAAAACAAAGAGGCGTTAGCGAACAAAAGGACTTTCGTGGACGGGTTAGACAGGATATCCTGTTGTAAGGAACTCAAAAGCAACGCCCTGAAACACACGCTTGACGGCACTTGGGAAAGACGTGTATACGACCCCAAAAAAGACGCTTGGGAAGTACAGCAAAGCAGCGAGGCTTACAACGCCGTCATAGTCGGAGTCAGAAGCGATGAGGAGGGAAGCCGCTCAAAAGAGAGGGTTTTTTCCGCCAGAGATGAAAAGAGCGAATGGGACGCCAGCACGCAGCCACCCGAACTTTGGAATCTCTACAAGACAGAGTTCGCCCCCAAAACGCACGTGCGCGTACACCCTCTTTTGGAGTGGACGGAGCTAAATATCTGGGAATATATAGAAAAAGAGAAAATCCCCGTCATTCCGATATATTTTGACCAAGGGGACGGCAGCAGATACCGCTCTTTGGGCTGTTATCCGTGTACTACCCCCGTGGCGTCCACTGCCAAAAATCCTTCACAAATCATAGAAGAGTTGGTCAGCGGCAAATTTAAAAACATAGCCGAACGCTCGGGTCGTGCGCAAGATAAAGAGGGCGGCGGCACTTTGGAAGCTTTGAGAAAAGAGGGGTATATGTGATGAGCGACAAGCACAACATAGAACGAATGAATATAGTCATAACAGGCCACGTAGACCACGGCAAAAGCACGCTTGTAGGGCGGCTCTTGGCCGATACTGCCTCACTGCCGAAGGGCAAGCTTGACAGCCTTAAAGACAGGTGCGAGAAAAACGGCAGGGTTTTTGAGTATTCTATGCTTTTGGACGCTCTTGAAGATGAGCAAAAACAGGGCATCACGATAGACAGCGCACGTATATTTTTCAAAAGTAGGCTTCGAGAATACATCATCATAGACGCCCCCGGACACATTGAGTTTTTGAGAAATATGCTCAGCGGAGCGTCGAGAGCCGTAGCGGCGGTTTTGGTCATAGACGCCGTTGAGGGCGTAGCCGAAAACTCCAAACGGCACGGACTTCTTTTATCACTGCTCGGCATCTCGCAAGTGTTGGTAGCCATCAACAAACTTGATTTGTTTGGTTATGACGAGAGCGTTTTTAGAAAAATCAAAAACGAGTATGAAAAATACTTGGAAGAGCTCAAAGTAAAACCTTTGGCGTTCATACCGGTAAGTGCGAGAGAGGGCAAAAATATCATCACAAATGCCCCCGAGATGCCTTGGTATCAGGGTAAAACCATACTTGAAACACTTGACAGTTTTCACAACCTGCCTTCAAATGAAAACTCATTTTTCGCTATGCCGCTGCAAGATGTTTATCGTTTTAGCAACGACAATGACGATAGAAGGATTTACGCCGGCACGATAGTCAGCGGAGAGGTAAAAAAGGGCGATTTGGTACGATTTTTGCCTTCAAACAAAGAGGCGCACATAGACGATATACAGACTTGGAGCGCACCTGCAAAAGAGAGCGCCAAAGCGAACGAGGCGAGTGGTTTTACGCTCAAAGAGGAGATATACGTCAAAAACGGCGAAGTGATGATAAAATCAGACGAAAACGCCCTTGTGTCGGTCAGCTCAAAGATAAGAGCCAACCTCATTTGGCTTGGACGTCAGCCGCTTATTTTTCACAAAAACTACCTCTTCAAACTCGGAAGCGCAAAGGTAAATATGCGGCTTGAAAAGATAGAGCGGGTTTTGGGCGATGAGAGTGTGCAAAACCACAACGACCTCAAAAGAAATGAGTGCGGCAGCGTGATACTCTCCCTTTCGCACAAGATAGCTTTGTCGTCGTTTTATGACAATGCCGCTTTGGGAAGGTTTGTCATAGTTGATGACTACGACGCTGTGGGCGGCGGAATTATACTGGAAAGTCTAAAAGATGACGAAGAAGAGAAAAAAAGCAGTTTTGAGGACGAGCTTTTCGCACTTCTGCGCAAGCACTTTCCGCATAGATTTAATGACAATATTTCATATCAGATATAGGAGAAACAATGAACATCATCATCAATGGCGAGGCGAAAAATTTTACGCAAAGCAGCCTCTCAATAAGCGAGCTTTTAAAGGTTGAGAAGGTTGAGATGCCAGATATGGTTTCTGTACAGTTAAATGACGATTTTTTGAGGCAACACGAGTATGAAAGCACGCTTTTGAAAGAGAACGACAGCGTGAACTTTTTGTATTTTATGGGAGGCGGTGCGTGAGAGATTTTAGCGACGAGGAGTTAGAGCGCTACTCCAGACATATCATACTTGAAGATGTCGGCATTGAAGGGCAAGAAAAAATCCTTGAAAGCAAAGTCCTCATCATCGGAGCGGGAGGGCTTGGCTCTCCGATAGCTCTCTACCTTGCGGCGGCGGGCGTTGGCGAGATAGGCATAGTAGACGGCGATGTCGTAGACCTGAGCAACCTTCAAAGACAGGTGATACACACAACGAGCGAAGTCGGAACGCCAAAAGTGGAGTCTGCTAGGCGAAAAATGCTCGCTATAAATCCAAACGTCAAAGTCAATACTTACTACACGATGATAAGTGCGGACAATATTTTGGACATCATCACGCCTTACGACTTTGTGATAGACGGAACTGACAATTTCGCTACAAAATTTCTCATAAACGATGCTTGCGTTTTGGCGAAAAAACCCTATTCGCACGGCGGGATTTTGAGATTTGCGGGGCAGAGTATGACGATAGAACCATACAAAAGTGCGTGTTACGCTTGCGTATTTAACGCTCCTCCTCCGCCAAACGTCGTGCCTACCTGCTCATCTGCGGGTATACTCGGCGCGGTCGCCGGAATGCTCGGCACGATACAAGCGGCTGAAGCTTTGAAGTTCATCACAGGTGCGGGAACGCCTCTGTACAATACGCTTCTTAGTTTTGACGCCAAAAATATGTCTTTTAGAAGTGTGAAATTTAACAAAAATCCACGATGCAGAGTTTGCGGCGAACACGGCATCACAAGCTTAAGCGACTATGAGCAGGCTGTTTGCGAGGTCAAAAAATGATAAAAATCCCAAAAGATATATATGAAGCCATCATACAACACGCCAAAGATGACGCCCCGATAGAGGCTTGCGGGTATTTAGCCGGCGTTGTTGGCGAAGTGAAAAGCATATATAAGATGAAAAACACGGACAATAGCGAGGAGCATTTCAGCTTTGACCCGCAAGAGCAGTTTGGCGCTTTCAAAGACGCCGCAAAGCGTGGTGAGCGGCTTATCGCCTGCTACCATTCGCACCCCGCAACTCCCGCACGTCCTTCACAAGAGGACATCAAACTCGCGTACGACCCAAACATAAGCTACATCATCGTATCTTTGGCAGGTGGCAGGGTTGATTTGAAATCATTTAAGATAAAAAGCGGCGAGGTTACAAAAGAAGAAGTGGAGGTATCACAATGAGCGGATATAACATACCCAAAGCGGTGGAGAACGATTTTACAACGTTCAGACAGCAATACAGCGATTTTGTCAGCGGCAAGATGGACGCTCTTCTCTTCAAAACTATTCGTGTTCCGTTTGGCATTTACGAGCAGAGAGAAGCGAACACTTATATGGTCAGGGTCAAATTGGCTGGCGGCGTCATCACGCCAAAACAGCTGCTTGAGCTTTCTGATTTGGCTACGACTTACGCTTCCTCCTCACTGCACGTTACGACAAGAGGCGGCGTACAGCTGCATTATGTGAAGATAGAGGACTTTTTAAAAGTCGTGGAGCGTCTGCACAAGATAGGTCTTACGGGCAGAGGCGGCGGCGGAAATACTGTGCGAAATATCACAGCCGACCCATACGCCGGAGTCGCCAAAGACGAGCTGTTTGACGTAACGCCTCACGCCTTAGCTCTCACTTCCAAGATGTTGGAGCTCAAAGACTCATACGCACTTCCAAGAAAGTTCAAGCTATCTTTCAGCGGCAGCAGTGCAGATAGAGGTGGAGCGACATTTATAGATGTTGGTTTTATAGCCAAGATAAAAGACGGCGCAAAGGGCTTTCGTGTTTTCGTGGCTGGCGGTATGGGAGCGAAGTCAAAAACAGGACAGCCATTTTTGGACTTTTTGCCCGAAGGTGAGATATTTTTGCTCTCGCAAGCTATCAAAGAGTTGTTTGACGAGAGAGGCAACAGAAAAAACAAACACGCCGCAAGACTTAGATTTTTAGTGGAAGAGTTGGGGCTTGAGGAGTTCAGAAAACTCGTAGAAGCCAAAGTAGAAAAGGTAAAATCCGAAAACAAGTGGCAGATAGAGTTTGAAAAGCTGCACGAAGTCGCTCCTTTGAAAAACGCCTCTTTGCCATTGCTGAAAGTTGAGGAAAAACTTTGGTGGGACAGATATATCTACGCTCAAAAGCAAGATGGGTATTTCAGTGCGAAAGTGCCGCTCGCTTTGGGCGACATACCAGCGCAAAAAGCCAAAGAGTTAGCGTCTTATCTTGAGAAAATATCAGGCGAGCGAGATGTTATTCGTTTTGGAAGCGACCAAAATATATATCTCAGAAATCTCACAGCCGATGAACTTATCGCCCTATATCCGATACTCAAGGGTATCTCGCCTGTCGTTACAAAGCCCGCCATCATCGGCGATAGCGTAGTTTGCACCGGAGCGGCGACTTGCCAGCTTGGTATAACCATACCGCGAGGAGCGATAAAAGCGATAGAACAGACACTCATCAAAGAGGGTGTGGAGATTGAGCGGCTCAAAGGCTTCAAGATACATATGTCAGGCTGTCCAAACAGCTGTGGCAGACACGCCATAGCCGACCTTGGCTTTTTTGGCAAAGTCTTGCGGGAAGGGGCGAACCCATACCCTGCGTACAATATACTCGTGGGAGCGAAAATAGGCGAAAATATCACAAGATTTGGCAAAAAAATAGCCGATATCAGCGCATATCATCTGCCCGCATTTGTCGCGCGGCTGCTCAAGATTTGGATAAGCGTGCAGGAAAAACACGCCTCATTTGCCGACTGGATAGACGCCGAGGGCGAGCAGAGAGCTATAGATTTGGCTGAGAGTTACGCAGTCGTGCCATCATTTGATGAGGATAAAAATCCATATTATGACTACTCGGCAAAAGAGATATTTTCACTCAAAGGCAGAGGTGCAGGAGAGTGTAGTGCGGGAATGTACGACTTGATAGAAGCGGACAAAAAAGCCCTCAGCGTGGCGTTGGGCGAGAAGGCAGACGCTGCAAACTTCGCAAACATAAGACTGCTCGCCACAAGAATGCTGCTTGTAACAAGAGGCGAGGAAGCACGGAGCGAAAAAGAGGTCTTGGCGGCTTTCAAAAAACTTTTCATTGAAACGAAACTTATCAGCTCTGAGTATGCCTCGTCTTTGGAAGGCGAGGCAGGCAAAGATGTCCTGAAACTCGCCAACGCCGTGATAGAACTTTACGGCACTATGGACAATACTCTCAAATTTGCCGCAGAGTTAAACAAACCAACCGCGCCTCAAGTGAATGACGAGAGCCGCAAGAGCGCCGATAGATTTAAGGATTATCGCGGCGTGGCTTGCCCTATGAACTTTGTGAAGACAAAAATGGATTTGGCGCAGATGAAAAGCGGCGAGAGTTTGGAGATATTTTTGGACGACGGCGCACCTATAGAAAATGTCCCGCGCTCCGTATCGGCTGAAGGCCACACGATAGAGGAGCAGACGCAAAAAGCCGAAGGGTATTGGCTCGTCAAAATTCGCAAAAAATGAACGTCCTCCCCATAGCCCTCACCCCAAAAAATGTCCTCTTAATAGGCGCTGGGGACGCCGCCGCTCTGAAGGCGAAAAATATCCTTCAGAGCGATTGTGCGCTCGTCATCATAGCCCAAGAGATAAAAAACCCATACTTTGCGGACAAACAAGTAACCCTAAAACCTTTTGGATTTGAGTTTTTAAAAGAGAGAGATTTTGACATTGTCATTGACGCTTCGGGCGATGAGAGCTTGTCAAAGCAGCTTTGGGAGAGCCGCAAACGATTTGGTTATCTGCTCAACTGTGTTGATAAGCCGCAATTTTGCGACTTTTACTTCGGGGCGAACTTCAAAAACCACGACCTTAGCGTATCTGTAAGCACGGGCGGAAGCTCGCCCAGATACGCCCAATACGCACGGGACTTGGTGGAAGCCGTACTACCGCAAGAGCCAAAAGAGTTTTACGCCGAGCTCAAAGAGCGCAGAGACAAAGGCGACACAAGCGTGAGGGTCAAAAAAAGCGTTGGAGATGTCTATCTGATAGGCTGCGGCACGGGCAGCAGGGACAACTTGAGCCTCAAAGCGTTGAAAGCCTTAAAACTCGCCGATGTCGCTCT
>JAITNC010000048.1 GCA_031290675.1 Campylobacteraceae bacterium
ACCAACATCAACAAAAAACTTCCCGCCGAGCCGAGCCATTTCTCTTTGAGCTGCGCTGTGGCAGCGTGATAAGCGGCTATCAAAAACAGTATCGGGAAAAATTTGTGAGTTTTGACAAACCAAATGTGCGGGATTTTTCTATAAACCGCTATCACGACAAAAGCCGCCATGATGTAAAAAATCGGCTGTATCAAAAACATACCACTTTGGTAAATGGCTATTTCCAGCTCGCTAAACTGAAAGCCGCTCTCTAACTCTTCGCTTTTTTGTATGATGTCCAACCCGACGAGCCACTTTGGCACTTGCTCCAAAAGAAAGTGGCACACCACAAATATCATCGCAAATATCCCCGCCCACTTGTGAACCTCGTAGCCTTTGTTGATGTTTTTTGTTCTTTTGTGAAGCCACGAAAGGCGTGATGAGAAAAGCAGGGAAGCCGTCATAAGCGTAACGCCGCAAGTTCCCGTGAGCCATACGAGCCCTTCACGCAGCTCCACAAGCGAGAAGCTGCCTCCAAAACGTGCCGAAGTGGGCGAGAGGGCGAAAATCACGACGCCCAACAATATTGAGATTTTCACTACGATACTTGCAGCGTGTTCTTTCATTTTTCCCTCGTTTGTGCACGGTTTATCAGCAGATTATACTTATTTTGTGCTTAAACTCAAACCCTAAACGCCCTCACAGCGTTCAAAGCCGCCAAAACCGCCACGCCCGTATCGGCGAAAATAGCCGCCCACATACCGCTAAGCCCAACGATACCAAGCGTCAAAACCAAAGCTTTCACGCCGAGCGAGAGGACGATGTTTTGCGTCGCTATACCTGTCGTTTTTTTGGCTATTTTGATAGCCTTCACCACGTTTGCAGGGTTATCGTTCATCAGCACGATATCAGCCGCTTCGGCGGTTATGTCGCTGCCAAGCGCACCCATAGCAAAACCCACGTCCGCTCTCGCTAGGGAGGGTGCGTCGTTGATGCCGTCCCCCACAAAAATGACCTTTTTGCCCTTCGGCGTTTTGCGTGCCAAAAGTTCTATCTTTTCTACCTTTTCAAGCGGCAAAAGCTCCGAATACACCTCGTCTATGCCGAGTTTTTTGGCTACTGCCCTGCCGATAGCTTCAAGGTCGCCCGTGAGCATAACGATGTGCTTGACGCCTAATGCCCCAAGCTCTCGCACGAGGGTCAAACTCTGCGGTTTTATCTCGTCGCTGATGGTTATATATCCGGCATAAACGCCATCTATCGCCACGTAGAGCGCATTGGCGGCACTTTGCGCTTTTTGATAAGCGATATCGTACTTTTTCATCAGCTTTTCATTTCCCGCCAAAACGCTCTTTCCCACAACGCTCGCCCTGACGCCAAATCCAAACAGCTCTTCGTGTCTGGCGATATCGTCCGCGCTTATCTCTTTGCCGTAAGCCGTTACGATAGAGCGGGCTATCGGGTGCGGCGAGGCGCTCTCGCTCAGGGCGGCGTAAAAAAGCAGCTCCTCTTTAGTGAAACCCTCGGCGCTCACAACTTCGCTAAGCGCAAATTTGCCTTTTGTCAAAGTGCCTGTTTTGTCAAAAACGACCGTATCGGCGAGGCTCAAAGCTTCAAGAAAATTGCCGCCTTTTACGAGTATGCCGTATTTTGAAGCGCCTCCAAGTCCTGCGAAAAAGCTAAGCGGCACGGAGATGACAAGTGCGCACGGGCAGGAGATGACTAACAAAATCAGGGCTTTGTAAAACCATTCGCCAGAGTGTGCGCCGTCAAATAAAAGCGGCGGCAAAATAGCTATCAAAGCCGCACACGCCACGACGAGCGGCGTATATATCTTGGCAAATTTCCTGATAAAATCTTCACTTTGAGCCTTTTTTGCGCTCGCCTCCTCTACAAATTTCACTATTTTTGAAACGGTGGACGAGGCGTATGTATGCGTTACCCGCACGCTCAAAAGTCCGCTTAGATTTATAGCGCCCGACAAAATCACACTCCCCGCTCCGACCTCTTTTGGCTCGCTCTCGCCGCTAAGCGCACTCATATCTAAAAACGACTGCCCGCTTATCACGATGCCATCAAGCGGCACTCTCTCCCCTGCCCCGATAATGAGCGTATCGCCTTTTTTCACGCTTTGCGGGGCGGTTTTGATTATCTTGCTGCCCACTTTCAAATTGGCAAATTGTGGTTTTATATCAAGCAGTGCCGATATGGATTTGCGCGATTTTGACACAGAGCGCTCTTGCAAAAACTCGCCTATCTTATAAAGCGTCATCACAGCGACGCCTTCGGGGTATTCGCCTATGGCAAACGCTCCAAGCGAAGCTATGCTCATCAAAAAATGCTCATCAAAAAGATTTTTGGGCTTTTTGATGTTTGATAAGGCATTTTTGAGGACATCGCCGCCTATCAAAATATAACTTGCAAAAAACAGTCCAAACCTCAAGTAAGGGGCGAGATTTGCGAACAATTCAAACGCCATAGCGATAACATAAAGCGTTACGCCGACGAAAAAAACGCTCTTGCCAAAATGCCCGTTGTGCTCGTGGTGGCAAGTAGAGCAGCAGCTTTTGGTACTTTCACTCATCTTTTTTTCCTTATATTTAAAACGACACGCCCTACTCGCTCGTGTGGCTGATAGCCTGCTCAAAGATATTTTTCACGTGCTCATCGTCAAGCGAGTAGTAGACGACCTTGCCCTCTTTTTTGAACCTGACAAGTTTGGCTTGTTTCAGCACGCGCAATTGGTGCGATATGGCGGACTTTGTCATACCAAGCAGTGCCGCTATATCGCAGACGCACATTTGGCTTTGAAAAAGTGCGTAGATGATTTTCACCCTCGTAGAATCTCCAAAAACCTTAAAAAGCTCCGCCACATCAAATAACGCCTCATCGTCCATCATCGCTTCCCGCACCTGCTTTACAACATCTTCGTGTATGATATTGCAGTCGCATCTATCTTCAAAATTATCCATTTTCGCCATCGTAAAACCTTTTTTAGCTCACTTGTTATATCAATAGTTGAGCAATCATTCAACTGTTATTGTAGTGTATCTAAAATAAAATGTCAATACTTCTCCAAATAAATCTTTTACAATTTTTAGCTTGTCATTGTGTCATTGTGAGGAGCGAAGCGACGTGACAATCTCAGCTCTCAGCCCCTCCTCCGTCATTGCGAGCCTGCGCCAGCAGGCGTGGCAATCCAGTTTTCTTGTGTAATACAATGTAATACAAAACACAGATTGCTACGTCGCTTCGCTCCTCACAATGACAAAAGGGGGCGTTGTGTGGGTGCAAAAGGCAAAAGAGTGGATTGCCACGTTCGCAAGCTCACTCGCAATGACGGGAGTGGGTGTCATTGCTGGAGAAGCCCCACATTGTCATGGCTTCGGCGTAGCCGTGAGCATCTGTGTTTATTCTTCTCCGTCATTGCGAGCCTGTGACTGCGGCGTGGCAATCCAGTATTTTGCTATAGTAGTACTAAATAAGGTACTAAAAAACATACCAAATAAAATACCAAAAACAATATCTAAAACCACCCCGTCCTACGCCCCCCCCTCCGCAGGAGGGGAATTAACTATAAAGGTTTGTTGGCTTTATCAAAGAGTGTTTGGAATACTCTCTAAAAAAAATAAATAGTCACTGAATGCAAAAAGAGGAAGTTAAAATTCCCCTCCTGCGGAGGGGGGGGCGTAGGACGGGGTGGTTTTGTATTACATTGTATGACAAAAGAAAGATGGATTGCCACGCCGCAGTCACAGGCTCGCAATGACGGAGAGTTGAGATTGCCACGTCGCTTCGCTCCTCGCAATGACACAAGAGTGTCGGCTCTGCATGACAATGGGGTGGGTGGCTTCGCTCCTCACAATGACAAAAAGGGGTAAATTTACAAAATTGGTTATTTTTTATGCAATTTTTATTCCATAAAATATACATTTGTTTGATATGCTTTTGAACATAAAGAGTTTTTGAATATGAGATAAATCTTCAAAAACTCAAAAATACGCAAGGAGTATTTG
>JAITNC010000049.1 GCA_031290675.1 Campylobacteraceae bacterium
AACGCAGCTTTGCATTAACCTCTCAGCGTCATTGCGAGCTTGTACTCAAGCGTGGCAATCTTGGCTTTTACGGAGATTTTACGGCAGGGCGAGCCTTTGTAAAATCTCCCCTTGTGTCATTGCGAGTTTGCGTCAGCAAACGTGGCAATCTCAGCTCTACTTTTTACGCAAAATAACTTAAAAAATATGAAATATATCGCTACTTATTGATATAATATTTACTTATTGTGCTATTATCATATGGATTGCCACGCCCGCAAGCGGGCTCGCAATGACGGAGTGAGAGAATAAACACAGATTGTTACGTCGCTTCGCTCCTCACAATGACACAAGAGAGAGGCTTCGGCTTGAGTGCGATGATACGGATGGGGCTTTGCCTCTGCATGACAAAATAGTGGATTGCCACGTTCGCAAGCTCACTCGCAATGACGGAGGAGTGGTAGAAACACAGATTGTCACGTCGCTTCGCTCCTCACAATGACACACAAGGGCGTGTGTGGCGCAAATGGGCAATAAGAGTGGATTGCCACGCCTGAGTATGACCCTCGCTTCGTTCAGGGCTTCGGCTCACCGCAATGACGGAAATTGGTATTTAGTATTTGTCTATTATCTTTTCACTTTTACATAAACTCTTTTTGGCGCAGGGTATCCCTCAACTGTTTTTGAGCTGTCGTTTGGGTCTAAAAAGTCTTCCAAACTCTCCCCGAGTATCCACTCTGTGCGCCTTTGTTCGTTTGTGTCGGTCGGCTTTATCGCCAAAAGTTCAAAATCTTTAAAGCCCGCCCGCCCGCACCAGTTTTGAAGCGTGCTTATCGTTGGTATAAAATGCACATTTGATATTTTAGAGTAACTCTCTTTGGGGTAAAGTGCGATATTTTCGTCTCCGTCTATCATAAAAGTATCCAAAAACAGCTCGCCGTTTTTCTCAAGTGCGCCGCAAAGGGACTTTAAACAGCCCAGCGGGTCGCTTCTGTGGTACAAAACGCCAAGGCAAAATATCACGTCAAACTTCTCGCCGTAGCTGCCCAAGTCCTCAACGCCCAAAAGTTCATACGATATGTCGCTCTTAACGAAGTGGTTGATAAAGTCAAATTGACACCAAAACAGAGCTGTCGGGTCAAATCCTGTCAATTTTTTTGGCTCATCTTCAAGCATACGAAAAAGATAGTAACCGTTGTTGCAGCCGATGTCTGCCACTGTTTTGCCATTTAAGTTGAAGTGCGGGCGCAAAAGGTCGTATTTGATGAAACTTTTCCACTCGCTGTCTATAAACAACTCTCCTATGCGAAACGGCCCTTTTCGCCACGAGCGAAGTGCCAAAGCAGTGTTTTGTATCAACTCTAGGCTGTGCTTGTCGGGATTTTGTATGTCTATGCCAAAAGCATCGCCAAAGACAAATGAAGTCTGCAAGTGCGGCAGCTCATCTATCATCTGCCTCAACGGTTTTATGTTTTTCCAAGAAGACGCAAGCTCTTTTTGTCGGTCGGATTTTTCGCTCATTTTTGCTCTCTTTTAAACGCTCTTTCAAAAAAGAAATAATAGCATATTGTTTTTCAAAATAAAGGCAGCCAAATATGAAAACAACCATAGAGCATTTCAAAAGTTTCTCAAAAGTGCCGAGATGCAGTTTTGACGCACTCAAGATGAGGGATTTTATCGCTGATTTTGCCAAGTCAGTCGGTTATAGCGTGAAAATAGACAGAGTGAACAATATACTTTGCGTGAAAAATAGCCCGCTTGTGTGTTTGCAATCGCATTATGATATGGTCTGCTTGGGCGATGCGCCAAATGTGGAATGTTTTGAACAGGGCGGCTGGCTTAGAGCCAAAAACTCAACTTTGGGTGCGGACAACGGCGTGGGCGTGGCTTTGATGTTGTCTATGATGGAACGATATGACGATGTAGAGTGCCTTTTTACATCAGACGAGGAGGTCGGGCTTATCGGGGCAAACGAGCTTGAACACGAGATAAGTGCGCCGTATCTTTTGAACCTTGACAGCGAGGAGGAGGGGGCGATATTTATAGGGTGCGCCGGCGGGGCGGATATCGTAGCTAAAATGAGTGCGGACAAAAAGCCCGTGAGCGAGGGTTGGGCGGCATACGAAGTGAGCGTGAAAGAGTTGGAAGGCGGACACTCGGGCGTGGATATAGACAAAAATATCCCGAATGCTATCAAAGTTTTGGCGGACACTCTCTCATCAAATGAGTGCGAAATTGTATCTATCAACGGCGGCGAACGGATAAACTCCATACCAAAATCAGCGTCCGCTTTGGTGCTTGCGCCCAAGAGTTTCACGCCCAAAAGCAGTCTTGTTGAGCTCAAAAGAGTGCAGGGTGGCGATGATGTTTTGGCACACTCAAAAGCGATAATAGACATGATAAAAAGCTTCGCTCAGGGCGTGCGCTCTTTCAACGACGAGCTAAATATACCCAACGACAGTATCAACCTCTCTATCGTAACGACAAAAGCGGACGAGGTCAGCGTGGAATTTTTCGCGAGGTCTATGGATAGGGCTTCTTTGGAGGATTTGTGCGAGGATACAAAGGAGTTTTTGGAGGGTTTTGGCTTTGCGGTGAGCGTGGAAAACCTCTCATCTCCGTGGAAACCAAATATCACACCGTTTGCGTTAAAGCTGCAAAAAATCGCTCAAAAGTTCTTTGAAAATGTGGAGTTTAAGGCTATTCACGCAGGGCTTGAGTGCGGAGTTTTTGAAAATAGACAAAGCTCGCTGCAAGTGGCTTCGGTTGGCCCAAATATACACTTCCCCCACTCTTTGAGGGAGTGCTGCGAGGTATCTTCGGTGCAGAG
>JAITNC010000084.1 GCA_031290675.1 Campylobacteraceae bacterium
ATAATAAGGGACGCTTTGAGTGCTTATATTGAGGATTTGGAGGATTATTATATCGGTGTCAAGGCTTATAAAGAGTTCAAAATGAGCGGAGAAAAGTCCATACCCGCTCATGAACTTTACAAAGAGCTTGGATTGTAATAATGCGATTTGAGTATGCGGCAAAAGCGACAAAACAATTTAAAAAACTTGACCTCGTATCCAAAAATAGATTAAACATTATACAGACGAGATAGAAAAACTTGAAAATCCACGAAGCAGAGGCAAAGCATTAGTCGGCAATCTGAGCGGTCTTTGGAGATACAGAGTTGAGGATTATCGTCTTATATGCAAAATAGAGGACAATCATTTCATCATCTTGGTCATAGAGATAGGACATAGAAATTCAATCTATGATTAGATGTCATAAGCGGCTGTTTTGAACACTCAAGGCTATCAATAGGGCGAGAGCTTGCATTTTAACTCAAAACCTGTATAATAAGCATTTACAAATTACAAAAAGGTGGAGTAATGAAGCGGCTTTTATGTGCGACTTTGGAAGCAAATATGGCTCACAGTGTTGAGGTGGAGTCGGCATTTGTGCGTTCGTTGCCTTATTTTGCTATCGTAGGGCTCGCTCAGCAGTCCATACAAGAGTCGCGTGACAGGATACGTGCGGCGTTAAACAGCATCAACTTCAAGTTTCCAGCTCAAAGAATCACCGTCAATCTCTACCCTTCTGACTTGCCAAAGATAGGAAGCCATTTTGACTTAGGCATCGCTCTGCTCGTCGCTTTGCAAAGGGAGAACGTGGATTTTGAGGATTTTTACTGCTTTGGGGAGCTAGGCCTTGCCGGCGGCGTCAAAAGCACAGTGTCCATTTTCCCTATCATCTTATCTTTGGCGAGCAGATACCAAAACCTGCGTGTCGTCGTGCCGAACGAGAGTTTGGAGCTTGTAGCGTCCATACCAAACATACAAGCGTACGGCGTAGACAGCCTGCAGGAAGCGATAGAATTTTTCGCCGACAAAAATGTGCGCGATAGCAAACTCGCCCAAAGTACGCACGAGCTTTTGAAAAACGCCATCACAATAGAGGGCAGGACTTACGTGCCAAATGATGATTTTGAGCTTGATTTTGCCGATATAAAGGGGCAGCGAAACGCCAAAGAAGCTATGATGATAGCCGCCTCAGGCATGCACAATGTCCTTCTGGAGGGAAGCCCGGGCTGCGGCAAGAGTATGAGTATCAAGCGGCTTTTGTACATCATGCCGCCGCTTGAGTTAAACGAGCTTTTGCAGAGTGCGGCGAACAAGTCTTTGGGCGGTGCAGATACGGTATTTGAGAGGTTGCGCCCGTTTCGCTCGCCGCATCACACGAGCTCACGGCCGTCTATATTTGGCGGGGGGAGCAATTTTGGCGCAAAGATAGGCGAGGTCGCTTTGGCACATCACGGAATACTCTTTTTTGACGAGTTTCCGCACTTCTCAAAACAGGTTTTGGAGAGCTTGAGAGAGCCGCTTGAAGACGGGCGTGTGCTCATCTCACGTGTAAATTCCAAGATTTGCTATGAAACGAGATTTCTCTTTGCGGCGGCGCAAAACCCTTGCCCCTGCGGCAATCTTTTCAGCTCCATCAAATCCTGCAAATGCTCCGACATAGAGATACAAAAATACAAAGCCAAAATCTCCGCTCCGCTTTTGGACAGAATAGACATCTACGTGCAGATGGACGAAAGCGGCGTGGACGACATTTCAACGCTGGACTCAAAACAGATGAGGGTGAAAGTACTGAAAGCCTTTGCGGCACAAAAAAAACGCGCTCAGAGCGAGCTCAACGGCAAGATGGACGACAAATCCATAGAGCAGTTTTGCGTACTAAACGCCGAAGCGGACGATATACTCAAATCCGCCGCCGTTAGATTTGGACTATCGCACAGGGGCGTGGGCAAACTGAAAAAAATAGCCAGAACCATAGCAGACTTGGACGGCTGCGAGAGCATAGAAAAAGCCCATATGTTGAAGGCGTTGAGTTTTAGACAGAGGTAGGTATTTTACGATATTATGTCAAGATTGAGTTTTTGATAACTTTGCAAAAATTGCTAAAAGAGTATTTATTTTTCAGGCTATTTTTAGCGTTTTTGCCCATAAGTTCGTTCAAGCCCCTGTCTTTTAGCAAGCGCACTATTTTTTGTGCGAAGTCGTGGTCATTTTTGGCTATAAAAACATTTTGCCCATCATGAGCTATATCCTCAAAACCTCTGCTTGCATGTTCGGTTGCAACCAGTGCTTTACCCATGCGCATCGCTTCCAATACTTTTATATTTGTTCCTGCGCCATGATATATAGGAGTGATAACTACGCTGTTTTTCACATACTCTTTTATAAGGTCTTGAGCAAATCCTACGATGTTTACACCCTTATGCTGCTCCCAAAGTCTTTTATCTTCCTGTGAAAGCTCAGCTCCTATGATGTTGAAACGGGCATCAGGCAGCTCTTTTGTAACATGATCCCACACTTTATCCAAAAAATGTCTAACTCCATATATATTTGGCCACCATGACAGCAGACCCACAAACATAATGTTCATATCGCCAGAATTATTTTCAAGCGGATACCTTTTAGGATATGGAATGTTAGGCAGATAAAAAGAGTTTGGTATTAAAGCGCATTGTGATTTATTTGGCAAATATACACATTTAACTTTGCAGGCTATTTGTTTTGTGTGATATTTCGCCGATTTTGCGAGTAGTTTGTAGTATAGGTTTTGAAATCTTGTATTATTCGGCTTATTTAACGCCGAGAGATAAAGCTGTTCAGGCAAATCGTCCAAATCAATGATAACCTTTTTGTTGAAAGCTATGCCGCATTTTACAGCCATAGCGAGGTAGCGCACAACGATGTAGTCGTAATCTTTTTTTCTTGTCAGCTCGTTGATTTTTCTTGACATAAAAATATCTTTTTTAGATAAAAGATTTAAGAAAGATGGCCTGCGGCATCTTTTCAAAAGTGAATAAAAAAGTCTGCGAAAAAGAGGTGGTCTATATACATCTACAGGTATCAGCGAATGATTTGCGCTATCGTCAAGAGTTTTATTGATGTCGGATTGGTATACAGCGTCCACTTGGGCTATTTTACAAAGTGCCTTATATAACAGGTTGGTGCGCTGATGAACACCAATATCTTTTTTTAAAGGGTTATTTCCGCACACATATAGTATATTCATATTTTATGCTCTCTTGGTTATAAAAATAAATTATATAACATATTTTTAAATGCTTAAGCTATATTTTTCACACACATCATTTTTGAGTTTTTTCGCAAAAGCATTTTGCAATTCTAACACATAAACACGCCCTTTCTGCAATCAATTCCCAAAAAATTTCAATAAAATTTACAAACCTTAATAATAAAAAATACAAAAAAGTATTATAATTGCATACTTTATTTTAATTTATCATATTTGAGGAGATGATTATGAGAAAATCACTTGTTTGCCTTGCGGCTTTGGCTATTTTGACGGCGGGAAATGTTCTCGCTCACGAATTTTTTGTTGTTCCACACGAACTTAAAGAGTATAAGGCGGGCGATATTGCCCAAATAGACGTGTTGTCTACACATTATTTTATGATAGGCGAGGAGATAGAGGAGCCTGCAGATGTAAACCAAGTGTATGTTTTGCAAGGCAATAAAAAAACTATTCTTAAACTTAAAGCAAATAAAGAGAGACTTTTATATGAGAGTTTATGGAAATCAGAGAGCAATTCCCCAGCGCTTATAGTAGGCGAGCGTGTCGGAGGATTTTACTGCTTGACAACCGACGGTTATTTTGACGGTACAAAAAAAGAGGCAAAAGCGGCGGGCGTTACTATCGTAAAGTCCATATATTTCAGCAAACTTTCAAAAACATATCTCAACCCAAGCGCAAAAGATACAACTTTCAAAGAGCCTTTGGGGCAGATTTTTGAGATAATCCCCCTCACAAATCCCGCCGATATATCTTTGGGCAAAAGCGGCAAATTTCAACTTTTGTACGACGGCAAACCTTACGCAAATGCCGAGATTTTCGCTACATATGACACGTTTGACCCAAAAAGAGAAAACGCTTTTGCCAAGAGTGGAAAGAGCGACAAAAATGGCATCGTGAGCTTTACGTTTGACCACAAAGGGTTGTGGCTTGTCAGAGCGAACTATCATCGTGCGTCAAGTAAAGAAGATGTTGATGAGGACGACATAAACGCTATAGTGGTATTTGGCGTCAAATGAGGCGTTTTTTAGGGGTTGTTGTATGTTTTTTGCCACTTTTTTTGTGCGCTCACGGCGTTGAGGTGTCGCAAGCCGCACTAAGCGCCGAGCAGCTCAAAACGGTTCGCTTTGGCTACAGCACGGGCGAAGCGATGGCGTATGCCAAAGTCAAACTCTACCCGCCGTCCAATCCAACCGTAGAAACGATGAAAAGTTTGACCGACAGAAACGGCTATTTTGCGTTTGTAGCGGACGAGGCGGGAGAGTGGAGGGTGGAGGCGGAGGACGGTATGGGGCACAAGGGAGTGATATCGCTCGCACTTGGCGCTCCTGCCTCCGCCCCTACGCAAAACAGCGACACAAAGGCATCTGCGGCGTTTCGTATCGTCTTGGCTCTCAGCCTTATCTGGAACATATCGGCTCTTTACGTTTTTATGCGCAATCGGCGAGTGGAGCGAAAAAACGAAGTTATTTGAGTTTTAATACAAAATTAGTATAATTACGCTATTTACTGAGAAGTTGAGGCGGATTATGCAAAAGATTTTTCAAAAAACGGACGTTTTAGACAAACGGGCGTGCAAAAAGTTTTTGTTGAGCGATGAGCTTTTGATGGAAAACGCTGCCCGCTCGTTGTCGGACTTTATCAGAGATAGGGTTGCGAGCGGGGCTAAAGTCCTGTTTCTTTGCGGCGGCGGAAATAACGGTGCAGACGGTTACGCCGCAGCGAGAATGCTTCAGGGAAGTTACGACGTGTCCGTAGTGAGCGTGTATGCGCCAAAGTCAGAGCTTGCCAAAAAACAGTTTGAACGTGCAAGAGCCACAAAGCTTAAGATACTAAAAACGCTTCCAAAAAGTTTTGATGTTTGCGTGGATTGCGTTTTGGGCAGCGGTCAGAGCGGCGAACTTGACAAAAATCTTGCAAATCTCATACTCGCCGCAAATGCCAAAAACAGCCTCAAAATAGCGTGCGACATACCCACAGGTATCCACTCAAAAACGCCTTTTAAGGCGGACTTTACTCTAACTATGGGTGCGCTGAAATCCGTGCTTTTTGAAGATATTGCCACAGACTTCACGGGCGAGATTGTCGTTTGCGATTTGGGACTTGAGAGAAGCGTTTTTGAGGGCGAAACAGATATGTTTTTGCTGGAGAGGGACGACTTGCTTTTGCCCAAACGTGAGAAAAAAAACAGTAACAAAGGCGACTTCGGACATCTTGTTATTGTTAGCGGTGAACATCAGGGAGCAGCGATATTGTCGGGACTTTCAGCACTAACAGTTGGTTGCGGGCTTGTTAGTTTGCTAACAGATAACAAGAGCGAGTTATGCGTAGCGCCTTCTTTGATGCAAACCTCAAAATTCCCCCAAAAAGCCACAGCGTTAGCGGTCGGAATGGGGCTTGGCGACACGAAAATAGATACGGCTTGGTTTGAAAAACTGCCATTTGTCGCAGACGCCGATATGTGTTACGATGAGAGGATTTTGCAGATACAAAACGCCAAATGCGTCCTCACACCGCACCCAAAAGAGTTCGCCGCACTGCTTGGCGTGTTTGGCTTTGGCGAGTTTGACGCGAGCGGCGTACAGGCCGAGAGATTTGAGTTGGCGAAGAGATTTTCACTGAAATTTCAAGGCGTTTTGGTCTTAAAAGGCGCTAACACGATAGTAGCGCACGAGGGCGTTTTGTATGTTTGCACTCTTGGAACTAACGCTTTATCAAAAGG
>JAITNC010000097.1 GCA_031290675.1 Campylobacteraceae bacterium
GCCAGAGAGAAACTTCTGCCCCCTCTTTTGCGAGAGGGGGACTTGCTTTTTAACAAGCTTTTGTTACGATTAAGCACAAAAGTGTTATAATCACAAACAGAAGTTGAATTCTAGGCATCTTCATCACCTCATTTAGAGGTCATAAATTAGCTAGAGAGGTTCCTGCCTCTCTGGCTCAACCTCAATCATCATCATATCCAAATAAACTTTTCATATGTTTAAAGTTGTTATATTTATATTATCTTAATTTTTGCCTGATTTGTAGTTTCGCTTTTTAAGTGATAAAAACTCTTCATACCGCTTGTCTATGACACTTTTGACTATCTCGTAATTTTCCTCACTGTTTTCAACGTAAAAGTAAGCGCTATCATCGGAGCTGTCTATGTTTGTGGTTGTCAATTTTGATTTGACAAGTTCGTCATAATCACCCGTATAAGTTCCGTATGTTTGGGCAAATTTCGTGTTTTCGCGACCATAATACGCTATAGCAAAAAGAACGCCTCTCGTGTTAAGCTCGTCCGTTGTAAACGCACCGTCAAGGCAATCAAGGATAAATTCTCTGCCGTCCAGCGTCTTGTTTTTTATCTGCTCAAGCTCGTTGGCGTGCTCTCTCACCATCTCTTTGCTCGCAAAGTCCTTTTCCACGCACCAGCGCAAGAAAAACGCTATATGCGTCGCGCCAGCCTCGTGTGAAATGCCCGTTGGGGCGCTTGGGGTGTCGTAGTGCCACTTCGCCTTATCAAAAGTTTGAGATTTCATATCTACTCCTTTTAATATCGCCTCAAAATTTCATATCATTGTATCATAATTTTTAGCTTAAAAATGGTATAAAATACTGACAGAACTGTTTTTGGGCGATTGTAAAATAGTGGTAGATTGATAATAATTATCAAAAAAAGAGCTGAGATTGTTACGTTCGCTTCGCTCCTCACAATGACACAACGGGGAGGGTAGAATGTATGGATTGCCACGCCTGAGATTGCGGTGACAAGAGCGCAATGACGGTAAGGTGGGGGGATTTGTATTACATTGTATTACAAAAGTGCTGGTGAATGCCCTGAGAATGCCAAATTTATGTTTCTATGGCACAGCTATTTTGTGCCAAGACGAGGCAAGGAGTGAGCCTGCTAGGAATAATACGAACTGGTATATGACGACGCTGGCGAATGACTAACGACGTATTGGTGCAAAAGAGCGTGGGAGAGAACATAAAAGATTATGTTAGGAGATTTTACAAAGGCTCGTCCTGCCGTAAAATCTCCGTAAAAGGCTGGATTGCCACGCCTGCACCTCGCAATGACGGAGATTTTACTTTTTCTTATCCTTCTGTACTATCTTTTCGTGCCACTCCAAAAGCGTTTTCTCAAAACCTATGCCTTGAGATGTGTAAAATTTCAGCGGCGTGGCGAGATAACTCTGCTTCACCCACCCGCCAAAGTCGTGCGGATAGATATAGCCCTTATTTAGCGGGCTTTTGAGGTGTTCGGGTACTTCTAACGCTCTGTTTTCACTAACATACTTTTGCGCTTTGCCGACAGCCACATACGAGCTGTTCGACTTCGGGCTGGAGGCGAGATATACGACACATTGGGCTAAGATGATGCGAGCCTCGGGGTAGCCTATTTTACTAACAGCGCTCAGTGTACTTGCCGCCAAATTTAGCGCATTTGGGTTAGCGTTGCCGATATCTTCGCTGGAGAGTATCACTAACCGTCTGGCGATGAAGTCGGGACTCTCACCGCCGTCTATCAAGCGGGCTAGATAATACAAAGCAGCGTCTATATCGCTTCCCCGCACACTTTTTATCATCGCCGAGATGAGATTGTAATGCGTGTCATCGCTGCTAACACCGTCTTTGAGAGCGTGCGGACGCAGGTTTTTGAGCAGCTCCAAATCCACCTCTTTACTAACATACAACGCATACTCCAAGAGGTTCAAAAGCGACCTGCTATCACCCGCAGAGGAGCTGATGATGTAGCTTTTCGCCTCCGGCGTTATCGTGAAATCAAGCTGTTTTTGGGCGTTTTCAAGTATCTTTTCCAAGTCCTCGTGCTCAAGCGCTTTGAACTCAAAAAGCATAGCACGTGAGCGAATGCCCGCCGTGAGCGAAAAGTAGGGGTTTTCGGTCGAAGCGCCTATGATGATGGCGCTCTGGTTTTCCATCGGTATCAAAAGCACCTCTTGCTGTGTTTTTGAAAGACGGTGTACCTCGTCTACGAAGATGAGCGGTTTGATGAGCCCGCCTTGGTATTGGGCAAATATCTTGCGAAACTCCTCCACCTTCAAGCTCGTGGCGTCAAGCTCGTAAAATGGGCTGTTCAGCGCATTTGCCACGACTCTCGCCATAGTGGTTTTGCCCGTACCCGGAGGTCCAAAAAACATACAATGCGGCATTTTGCCGCTTTTTAAAAGTTTGAAAAATGGTGCATTTGAAGCTGTCAAATGCCTCTGCCCGCATATCTCTTCTATCTTTTTAGGTCTAAATGCGAGGCTTAGATTTTCCATCAGTAATATACCTTGTTATCCTTCAAAAAGGCTCGCAAATCCTCATATTCGGAGGTGGTCAAAAAGCGGTGTTTGCCACTCTTGAGCACACCAAGGTCTACCCTTCCGTAACTAACACGTTTCAAGTCTGTTATGTCGGCGTCAAAATGGGCGAAAAAGCGTCTAAGCTCTCTGTTTTTGCCTTCATTTATCATCACTTTGAGTTTTGTGTACCCTCCGCTGCTTCCAAACACGTGAAAAGCCACGAACGGAGCAAAGCTCATACTTTTTATCTTACTCATAGCGTGTCCGCCTTTTGAGGCGTCTGAGAGCTCAAGTCCGTTTTGCATCGCGTCTTTCATCGCTTCGCTGACTTCGCCTTTTATCTTGAGGTAATAAACCCGCTCAAGGTCGCTCTCCATCAAAGCCGAAGCGATAGCCGAAGCGTCTGTTAGTAAAAGCAGCCCTTCGCTGGCGTAGTCAAGCCTTCCAACGCTTATAAAATGGGAGTATTTTTTCGGCAGCGTGTCGTATATGGTGCGTCTGCCTCTGTCGTCTTTTTTACTAACAAGCTCGCCTTTTGGTTTGTGATAGACGAGGACTGTAAACTCGCTCTTTTTGAAAATCTTTTTATTATGCACCTCAACGGTGTCGTCGTAACTAACTTGAGTTGATAAGTCGCTGTTAGTCTTGCCGTTCACCCTGACATTGCCCTCGCTGATGAGCTTGTCGGCTTCACGGCGTGAGTATTTTGTGTTATGAGAGATAAATTTATTTAATCGCAGCTTCTCCATCAACGTATGCCCGCCTCTATCAAATCGTGGATATGCAAAACGCCTATCGGTTTGTTATTTTTGTCTACAATGACCAAAAGTTGGATTTTGCGCTCTTCCAAAAACACGAGAGCGTCGCTCGCTAACAGGTTTTTGTTATTTAGCGTTTTTGGCTCTTTCGTAGCGTAATCAATCGCCAAAGAGTTGATAGTAAAGTCCTCTCTCATCAGCGCACGCCTCAAGTCCCCATCGCTCAAAAGAGCTTTCACAACGCCATCTTTGTCCGTCAATATAACGCTTCCAAGCCTTCCGTGCGTCATGATGTCTATCGCCTCTTTCAAGGACGCCCCCTCGTCCGCTATCGGCAGGTCTATCCTCATGATGTCGCTTGTTTTTACAAATAACTTTTTGCCAAGCGAGCCGCCCGGGTGAAACGAAGCGAAATCCTCTTTTTTGAAGTTTCTCTTTTTCATCAGGCAAACCGCCAAAGCATCGCCCAGAGCCATCGTCAAGGTCGTGGAGCAGGTAGGAGCGACGTCCAGCGGACACGCCTCTTTTTCCACGCAGATGGGCAAAAATAGATCACTGTAACGCCCGAGCGAGCTGTTTTTTGACTTTGCCATGCCGATAAGCGGAATGTCAAATCTCTTGATATGCGGCAGTATGCGGATAAGCTCTTCGCTCTCGCCGCTGTAGCTGATAGCAAGCACGCCGTCGCTTTTGCCTATCATACCGAGGTCGCCGTGCATCGCCTCTGTGGGGTGCAGAAAAAAGCTGCTTGTGCCCGTACTTGCAAATGTGGCGGCTATTTTTGCGCCGACAAGTCCGCTTTTGCCGACACCTGTTACTATAAGTTTGCCCTTCAAGCCGCAAATCATATCTACAGCCGCGCTGATGTCGTCGCTCAAGCGTTCAGAGGCTATGCTTATCTGTTTCGCCTCAAGTTCCATAACGTCTTTGGCTATCTTTTTAAAATCCATCGTCCGCCTTTACATAATAAAAATAGTAGGAACTATAGTCGGGTACTTTTTCAGACTTCTAAATATATGCTTTCGCACGACCGTCCTGACCTCGTTTTCCAAAACAGCTCTGTTTTCTATAACATCTTTTTTGGCGTTTGAGAGGAACTGTACAAGCACCTCCTCCATCTCTTTGGAAAAATCTTTATCGTTTTTATCCGCCACAAGCCCGTAACTTACGACTTTTGGCTTGTTTATGAGTTTTTGCTCACGCTTGTCTATCTGCGCTATAATCATCACAACACCCGAGTCTGCCAACTGCTGTCTGTCCAGAACGACATCATTTTCTATCTGCTTGTTTATCTGGTTGTCAATGAAAATCTTTCCGACTTTGACCGTTTTGACCTTTTTGATATATTCAGAGCAAATTTCCACTTGGTCGCCATCGTCCATGAGAAGGATATTTCGGGGGTTTACACCACACTCTATAGCCGTCTCTTTGTGTCTGACGATGTGGTTGAACTCGCCGTGAACCGGTAAAAAGAATTTTGGCTTGACAAGGCGCAGCATCAGCTTTTGCTCCTCTTGCGCCGCATGTCCGCTTACGTGTATCTCGCTGAAGTCCTGATAAGCCACGCTCGCACCGGATTTGAGCAAAAAGTTCAGCACTGTTGAAACACTGCCCTCATTTCCCGGGATAGCCTTGGCGGAGATGATGATTTGGTCTGTTGGTTTTATCTTTATGTGGCGGTGTTCGTCCGTAGCCATTCGGTACAGTGCGGCCATAGTTTCGCCTTGCGAGCCCGTTGTGACTATCAAAACATCTTTATCTGAGTATTTGTGTACTTCGTGAGCGTCTATAAATATGCTCTTATCAAGCGTGATGTAGCCGAGTTCTATCGCTGTGAAGATGTTTCTCTCCATTGAGCGTCCTATAACGCACACTTTTCGCCCATAATTTAATCCATGCTGTACGGCTTGATAAACCCTGTGGATATTTGAGGAAAATGTGGACATTATAACCCTGCCCTTGGCTTTTGAGAAGATAGAGTCAAATGTCTTTCCTACGGAGCTTTCAGAACGTGTAAAGCCCTCTTTGTGCGAGTTTGTACTGTCGCTTAAAAGACACAAAACGCCTTCCTCACCATAATGCGCCAACCTGTGCAAGTCTGTCGGGTATTCGTCTATCGGCGTATGGTCTATCTTAAAATCGCCCGTATGTATGATAGTGCCGGCAGGTGTTTTGATAGCCAGCGCAGATGAGTCCACGATAGAGTGCGTTATGTGCAGCCACTCCACCTCAAAATCGCCTATTTTGTAAATCTTTCTCTTCTCAACAGGCCTAAAAAACGACCTTGCGCTTTTCAGCCCGTGCTCTTCAAGTTTGTTTGAAATCATACCAAGAGGCATTGGCGTAGCGTAGAGAGGCAAAAGCATCTCTTTGAACAAATACGGTATAGCCCCGATGTGGTCTTCGTGTGCGTGCGTTATCAAAATGCCCGCTATTTTGTTTTTTATCTGCTTGAGGTAGTTAAAATCGGGCACGAGTATATCAACTCCGGGCATATCGCTGTCCGGAAAACTCATACCCACGTCTACTATTATCGCGCTTGTGTTGGTTTCTATGACGGTGATATTTCCGCCTATTTCGCCAAGACCGCCGAGTGGTGTTATACGCACTCTGCTCGGGCTTTTTTTGATTTTGCTAAATGAGTTCAGCCTGTCATAATGCGACTTTTTGTTAGCCTCTATAGCGCCTGTGAGCGCCTTTTGCCAAGCTTCATTTCCGATGACCGGAGATGGCGGCAGGTTGCTTCGTTTGCGTCTTCTACTAGCGCTTTTCGCTGCACTTTGCTCTGTTGCATCTGTACTTTTCTCTCCCTCATCGCTCACACGTGCCGGTTTGGGGGTTACTTCGCCGCCCTCAACGCCGTTTTCTCTGTTTTTTGGTTTGCGGCTTCTCCAGCGAGAGCGTTTTTTGGGCTCGCTTGATACATTTTCATCTTTTGGTTGTTTGTTGTTTTCTTCCATTATTAACCTTTTTTATTAAGAACCATTTGAGCGAAACAACTCGCTTAAATAGTTAAATTTCTAAATAGACAAAGGTGCATATCGGCTGTAAGTTCATGAGGACGAAGATTTGGAGAGATATTAAGCTTTTCAAAAAGAGCTTTTATCTGCTCTTTGTTGTAACAACTTGAGAGGTTTTTCAAGAGCGTTTTTCGCGGGGCTGCAAAAGCCCTTGATACATAACGCTTTAGGCCTTGAAAAATAACTTTCACGCTATCTTTTTTCTCAATCCTGACAACCGCAGAAGTTACTTTGGGCGGAGGATTGAACGCTTCGGAAGGCACTTCAAATAAAATGCCACTCCTGCTCAAAATCTGAACCAAAACGCTCAAAGAAGAGTACTCTTTGGAGGATACATCAGCGGTAAGCTTTTCCGCTACTTCTTTCTGTACCATCAAAATCATTCCAATACAATTGGTGTCTTCCAAACCTTTATGGATAATCGGAGTCGTTATATAATACGGTATATTCGCGACTATCCAATAAGGACATTTTGGCAGACTTCCCCGCTCCCAATACTCAAGCACATCGCCCAAATTCAGGCGCAAACGGTTGTTTTGTATCTCTTCTTTAAAAACATCTTTTAAATGCTCATACAAATCTTCATCAACTTCATAAGCCTCAACAGAGCCACGCTCTATCAAGCCCTTTGTCAAATCACCTAAGCCAGGTCCGACCTCCACAAGGGATATATCTCTCGTGTCGGGCATCGCTTTGATGATTTTATCTACCACACTACTGTCAGTCAAAAAGTTTTGACCGAAATGTTTTTTCGCTCTTATCTTACAGCCTAAAAATAGTCTTAAAAGCCCAAGTGTATCTAAACTTTGCTTAAGGATTGGTATGGTGGCAAGCTTTTTGACATAATAATAGAAAAAATAATTATCATCTCCCGTTGTTA
>JAITNC010000245.1 GCA_031290675.1 Campylobacteraceae bacterium
TTCTGGCTCTGAACCCGTGAGTTCTTTTACTTGGTGTTTTATGCGGCTGATATGTACGCTTCATACAGTTCCTTAATATTAATTTTTAGCGTGAGATTTTACTGTAAAATTACTTAAGCGCCGATAAATGGCTTATGCGAGTAAAGCGCAACCTCTCCTTTTATCATGGCTCCGCTTGCGAAGAATCTGTGTTTATTTTTACTTTTTTTGCAACTCTTATTTTTATTACTTTCTTTTCCGAAAGAAAGTAAACTTCTTGCTTGCGATGTGAGCTCGCGCCAGCGAAGCTAAAATAAACTCCCGCCTCAAGTGTAACTGTTCTTTGGATACCCTGCGCATTATTGCGTTACGTCGGAAGCTGCGGAACCAGCTCTACGCTCAGACAGTCCTCGCTTTTTTTCCTATCAACACTTCAAATACCTAGGCGTTGTCAGCGGGGCTAACAGCAAACAAGTTTGCCGTTTTTGATTCGCAAATAACACAGATACTTACGCCTTCGGCTCAGTATGACAATGGGGGGTGGCTGTTGCACTTGAATACTCACTGTATTATTGCTCGGCTTATAAAATTTATGTTTTTATTGATAGCTTTTAAAAAAGCTTGTCAAAAAAAGATGGCTTAAAATAAGAAATAAAATGATTTTATTATTCCTTTTTAACATTCCATGTTAAAATAGAACGCATATCGTTATTAAGATTAAAACTGCTACTCCAACTGTAACTAAAAACGTTATCTATTTTGCTACAATACCAAGAATGATAAATATAAGAAATCCCATACCGCCAATATTGACATTCAAACCCATTTTCCATATTTTCAAGAGCATCGGCATATTCTGCCAACTCATTTATTAAATCAATATTGTCATATTTTTTCTCAATATATTCATAGCTTATTTTGTCTTTATCAAGTAGACCAAAATATATATTAAAAGACCCATCATCAAAATAAGATATATATCCTTTGCTATCATTAATCTGCAGATAAAAACCAACTGTTTTAGGAGTACTGTGGTAATAATGTGCTTCCATTCTCTCTATGTCATTATAGAGTGGTTTTAAGCGTAAAACGCTCATATTGGGAATATAATATGAATAATCAGATGTCCAATGCGATTCAGTCAATAATCCTTTTTCTTCTATATTTGCAAAAAACTTGTGGCTATCTGCATCTGATATATCAGAGTATCTCATTCCAGTTCTTAATTCGCTAGTTTTATTGCTATACTCTCTATCATCAAAAAATGGGAAATTATCAACTATCAGTTTGAGTGTCCAATTTATTTTATTTATAGACAAATTATCGTCTGTTGTGCTATTATCGTCAATAGTTGAATTATCATCTACTGTAGAGTTATTGTCAGTTGTGTTATTGTCATCGATAATAGTTGAATTGTTGTCATCTATTGTAGAGTTATCATCGATAGTTGAGTTTGTATTATTGTTATCATTAATAATATTTGTACCATTACTAATATCATGTGACGATGAATTTCCACTTCCTCCACCACAACCTATTAAAAAAAATAAAGCTAAAGCCAATAGCAGTATCTGTTTAATTATGTGTTGCATTATATTCCTTATTAAAAAAAATTGAGAAATTATGTAAATTTTACAGTTAGGTAAAACCTCCGTACTAGTCCTCTATCCTTATCATAGAAGGTTTTATCAGCACAAACTCCAGCTTCTCTATCTCCCTCAAAGCATTTTGCACATTCGCCTCTTTGCAGTGGTGGGTGGCGAAAAAGAGCGTTGTTGAGGCGGATTTTTTCACCTCTGTTTTTTGTAGAAAACTCTCTATTGAGATTTGCGATTTTTCCATCACAAGTGCGATTTTTGCCAAAACGCCTATCTCGTCTTTGACTTTTATTCTGAAATAATATTTGGTTTCAACCTCGTCTTTTGGCATAAGCGAGAGTTTGCTACCAGCGGATTTGAAGCCGAGCATCGGGGATTGCGCCTCTCTGGCTATATCTACCAAGTCAGCCACAACTGCGCTCGCCGTAGCGTTGCCGCCCGCACCCGCGCCGTAATACATAGTTTCGCCGACAAAATCGCCTATCAAGCTGATACCGTTCATCACGCCGTCCACTTTGGCTATCATGTGGTCTTTCGGGACAAGCGAGGGGTGAACTCTCATCTCAACTCTTGAGCCCTGTTTTTTGGCTATGCCCAATAGTTTGATAGAATAATCAAACTCTTTAGCGAAAAATATATCTTCACTGCTGATGTTGTCTATGCCTTCTATCAAGATATCTTCGGGTTTTGCGTCAATGCCGTAAGCGATACTTGAGAGTATCAAAAGTTTGTGCGCAGCGTCAAATCCGCCCACATCAAATGTCGGGTCAGCTTCGGCGTAACCAAGCTCTTGAGCCTCTTTCAACACATCTTTGAACGAGCCTTTGTCGTTCATCATCTTTGTCAAAATGTAGTTGCACGTGCCGTTGAGTATGCCTTTTATCGCTTTGATGTGGTTTGCGCTCAACCCCTCTCTCAAAGCCTTGATGATAGGTATGCCGCCCGCTACGCTCGCCTCAAAACCCATAGTGGCGTTTTTCAAAACTTTTTGCAAATCGTATCTGTGGTAGGCTAGCATAGCTTTGTTGGCGGTTACTACGCTTTTGCCTTTGTGCAATATCTCTTTGACGATGGAGTATGTCCCCTCAACGCCGCCCATCAGCTCCACGTAAATGTCTATATCGTCCCGTTCTATCACGCTTTTGATGTCGTCCGTGAGCGGGATATTTACATCTCGCGCTTTGGACAAATCCTTCACGACGCCGATAAGCGGCACTATCTTTTTACCGCATCTTGCCTTTATGACATCGGCGTTTTCTTCCAAAATCTTTACAACGCTTGAGCCGACTGTACCGACGCCTAAAATAGCGATTTTTATCATACTTTTTTCTCTAACGAACTTAGGTATTTTTTGATATTTCGTGCGGCTTGTCTGATGCGGTTTTCATTTTCTATGAGAGCTATGCGTACGTAACCCTCGCCGTGCTCGCCAAATCCAACGCCCGGGCTTACAGCGACTTTCGCTTCGGTCAAAAGCTGTTTTGAAAACTCAAGGCTTCCCAAATGCTCGGCTATCGGAGGTATTTTCGCCCATACAAACATCGTTGAGCGTGGTTTTTTGATAGGCCAGCCAGCGCTCTCAAAAACCTCGCACAATATATCACGTCTTTTGCGGTAAACCTCTTTTATCTCCTCAACACACTCTTGCGGGCCGTCAAGTGCGACTATAGAAGCTACCTGTATCGGCGTGAAAATGCCGTAATCAAGCCACGATTTTATCTTTTTTACAGCGGCGACAAGTCTTTTATTTCCTACGATAAAACCAACTCTCCAGCCAGCCATATTGTAACTTTTTGACAGAGTAAAACTCTCAACAGCGACATCTTTCGCACCCTCCACCTCAAAGATAGACGGCGTTTTGTAGCCATCAAACGTCAAGTCGGCGTAAGCTATATCGCTGATGATGTAAAAACGCTCTTTTTTCGCCATAGCCACGAGCTCTTCATAAAAAGATTTCTCTACTGTAACGGTCGTCGGGTTGTGCGGAAAGTTTACTACTACGTATTTTGGGCGCGGGACGGACTTGTCAAAAGCTGCTCTTAGTTTGTCAAAAAAGCTTTTTGTGTCAAGGTTGAAACCGTCATCAAAATCCATATCCATCTTATATACATTCGCACCCGCCAAGATAAAAGCGTATGAGTGAATAGGATACGCAGGGTCTGGCACTACGGCAACATCGCCCGGGTTTGTGATAGCCTCAACAAGATGAGCGAACCCCTCTTTGCTTCCAAGACTTACGATAGCCTCGCTGTCCGGGTCAAGGTCAACATTGTATCTTCTTTTGTACCAGTTGCAAATCGCCAAGCGCAATTTATATATACCCATACTTGCGGAATAACCGTGTACTTTTGAGCGGCTCGCAGACTCAATGAGTTTGTCTATGATGTGTTGCGGCGTTCTGCCGTCAGGGTTGCCCATAGAAAAATCTATCACATCTTCGCCCGCTCTGCGTGCTTTGAGTTTAAGCTCACCTACTACCGCAAATACATAATTTGGAAGTCGCTCTATTGTGTTAAATCTTATCTCGTCAAACATTATTTGTCCTTATTTGGTTTTATCACTCGATGGTGATACTGAGTCCTCTTTTGATATTGTCAAGCATATATTTGTCGTCTATCTTCACATAAGCCGCTTTTTGCGGCACTCTCAACTTCAATGCTGATTGTCTTTTGTCTAATTCATATGTCGATATAAGGTGCATATTTGAGCCGTAAAAACTGACCTTAGGGTGCCAATGGTCTGCCGCGTGCGCTTCCAAAGTTATACTCTTCGTGTCGCCGTTTAACGCTACAAGATATGCGGCAAATGGCTTTTTGAGGTATGTTTTTTTGTTTTGTGCGACTTTTATCGTATCTATATAAGCGTTTTGCGAGTCTATATCATAACTCCAAGTGCTGCCGTCTCTCGTGATATCAAGCACTTCACAACCGTGGGCTTTGAGTGCCTCGCTCAAGAGAATAGGACTTGGTATGTTTTGCGTGGAGAGTGAGATGCGCCAAATAAACTCTTCAGGAGTTTTAGAGACTTTTTTTGTCATAAAAAGATTGTACCCCATAGAGTTCAAACTCTCACTGATGACACGCATAAATATAAGCGGATTTTGTTTTGTGATAAAGACAAGTTCCAAATCTTGTGGCTCTTTAAATGACAGCTCCAAAAGAGCGTTATCTCTGAGCGTTTTGAGTATCGAAACAGTATTTATCTTGCCGTTTTTATCATAATACCTTTTCTCGTCTTTCGAGAAGAGAAAAGAGATGAGATTTTTTGAACTTTCAAGCTTTTTTTTGTCGATAAACTCGCTCGCTTTTCCGCTAACGCTCTGCGAGTACAAAGCAAAACATAAACTAAGTAGTAAAATGATTATTTTCACCAGAGCCTTCCTTGGTTCAACGTCATAAAGTCATTCATACTTATCTCTTTAACTATGCTGTCTTTGATATGTAGATATATTCTGTTTCGCGGATTGAACTTGATGCTTGTCCCGTTTTCCATATTTATAGCAAAATCCCCATGCCCGCTTATGAGTATCTGCTCTTTGCCCGTATCGAGGTCTATATCCTCTTGCTGCAGATAAGTTTTGCGTTTAAATGTGCCGAGTTCTACTATGCCGACCCAAAGCTGAGTATGAGGCGACAAAAAGGCTTTTGTGCCAGAACCCAGAGGCTGTGTTGAAGTGGATTTGATCTCCTCTACGGGAGGAATAACTACGCTGCCTTCTATTTCGCTCTGATCGATTACAAGAATCTCGTTTGTATCGTCTGGAACGATGACACTTTCGTTGTATGAAACATTTGGGCTTGCTACATGCTCGATGTTGCCCGTGCGCCCTTTGATAAAAACATAGAAAAACACGGTAAAAAACAGCAAAAACGCAACGGAGATAAACATAAATACACTTTTGTTTTTGCCTGTATCTTTATGCTCTCTGCTCTGCGGCGTTTTTATGACTTTATCGTCAACGCTTTTGCCGCCGCTGTTGAGGTACGCTTCAAACTCGGCGACCCATTCGCTCATATCTACGCCACACTCACGCTGAATGATTTTGACGAACCCCAAAGTCTTAATACGTTGCAGTTTTGAAAAATTTTTCTCTGCCATAAGCTTAATATAACTAAGCTCTATATATGTTTTGCGGGAAACCTCTTTAAGACCTATCTCCTCAAGGGTTTTAGCACTAATCTTGTCCTTTGCCATTGCATATCCTGTCAAATAAAACTGCGGCGGCCGCGCTTACATTTAAAGAATCAAACTCCCGAGCCGTTTTTATAGAGACTCTCTTGTCGCACTTCTCAAGTATACGCTGAGGTATGCCCTCTCCCTCGCTGCCTAAAATCAAAACTTTTTTCTTGTCAAATCTAACATCAAGCACGCTCTCGCCTTTCATATCGGCGGCGTATACGCTGAAGTTTGAGAGTTTCAACTCATTTAAAGCGTCATACGCATTTGGCGCGATCACTATCGGTATCTCAAACGCTGCCGCGCTTGAGGAGCGTAAAATATGCTCCATCTTGAGCTGTTTTACGTTTGCTACTATCACGCCGTCCACACCAAAAGCGTATGCGCTTCTGATGATAGCGCCGATATTTCCCATGTCGGTAACGCCAAAAAGCATCACCAGGAAATTTTCCTCTTTCAAAGAGAGCAGAGACGTCGGCTCTATGGGCAGTATCTCGGCGAAAAAGCCTTGATGATTGCCGCCGTGCGCAAGCGCTTGAGCCTTTTTCTCGTCTACCCTTATGATGGGAACGTTTAGCCTCGCTATCTGCGAAAAGAGTTTTTTATCACACTCTTTGGCGAGATAAACGCTTTGTATGCGTTTTGGATATCGTGACAATAGATACAAAAATAGTTGCTTGCCGTAAATTAACATTCGTGGATTTTACCTAACTTTCGCTTAAATGAAGGGCTTCGCTACGTTTTTTGTCTGTTTAATCTATCGTACCAATCTTTGACGCTCTCGCCCGTTAATTTTGATAAAAGTTTGGCTTTTGATTTATTTGATATTTCAAGCGGAAATATATCATCTACGTTTAAACGCTCACCGTTCATTTCGTTATCGTTGCCTTTTATCACTATCGC
>JAITNC010000151.1 GCA_031290675.1 Campylobacteraceae bacterium
GCTTTGCCGCTTATCGTGCCGTCGTCTATCCTTTTCACAAGGTCGGAAAGTCTATCAGCTTTGACGGGCGAGTTTTCTACGCCTACTCCGCCAGCCAATCGTCCCAAAAGCTCAACGCTAAGCCATGATACGCTGTTTTTCACACTCGCTCCAAGCTCAATCATACTTTCAAAGTATTTCGCCAACTCAACCGCACTTACGATAACGCCGGCATCATAAGGCTTGATACCAAGTTCTTTGATGTAGCGGTTTTTTTTCTCATCGGGAAGTTCGGGTATCTTTGAACACTCGACTAGCATATCTTCGCTCACGATGACGGGCAGCAGGTCTGGGTCTGGGAAATAGCGGTATTCTGCGCTGTCCTCTTTGCCCCTCATGCTTCTTGTGATACCGCTCTCAGTGTTAAAAAGCCTCGTTTCCTGAACGACCTCTTTGCTGTAAACGCCGCCGCTCCAAGCGTCGCTTTGGCGCTCCACTTCGTAATCTATGGCTTTTTGGATAAATCTAAAAGAGTTCAAGTTTTTAATCTCAACTCTCGTGTATAGTTTGGTATCGCCTACGGGGCGGATAGACACGTTGGCATCGCACCTGAAGCTGCCCTCTTGCATATTTGCGTCGCTGATGTTCAGGTAGCGCAAAATGGCGTGAATCTTTTTGAGGTACGAAATAGCCTCGTCGGAGCTTCTAAGGTCAGGTTCGCTTACTATCTCCAAAAGAGGAGTTCCCGCACGGTTCAAGTCTACACCGCTGAAGTTCGCTTCGTGTACGTTTTTGCCGGCGTCCTCTTCCAAGTGCGCCCTTGTTACGCCTATACGCTTGCTTGTCCCGTCTTCCAAGTCTATATGAACTTCGCCGCCCTCTACGATAGGTATCTCAAATTGGCTTATCTGGTAAGCTTTTGGGAGGTCAGGATAAAAGTAGTTTTTTCTATTGAAAATGGAGCGTTTGTTGATGGTCGCACCGATAGCCGTGCCGAAAGCGATGGATTTTTTGACGCTCTCTTTGTTCAGCACAGGAAGTGCCCCCGGAAGTCCTAAACATACAGGACATACATTTGTGTTTGGCTTCTCTCCAAAACTTGTCGGACAAGAGCAAAACTGCTTTGTTTTTGTGTTGAGTTGAGCGTGAATTTCAAGACCTATGATAGTTTCAAACATTTATAAACCTTTATTTTAAAAAATAGCGGATTGACGCAAAACCGACAGCTCCCGCGTTGATGCACTCTTGGATTTGTTCCTCGTGCAAAATGCCGCCAAGTGCGATACATTTATCCGGTATTTTATCTGTTATTTCTTTTAACTTCTCTAAACCAAGAGGCTTATTTTTATTTGGCGTGTAAAAAACAGGGCTTATCGTAACAAAATCAGCCCCAAGAGAGGTGGCTGTGAGTGCCTCTTCGAGCGAATGAGTGCTCGCCACGACAAAAAGCCCCTGCTCTTTCGCGAAGGGGATATTTTGAAAATCCACAGTGCCGAAATGAACGCCAAAAGCCCCATAAATAGCTGCTTTTTGCCAAAAAGTATGTAAAATGGGCTTGATGCCCAGCTCTTTGGCGGCGGCGATAAAAGAAAGTGAGAGTTCATCGTAATTTTCCGCACTTTTATCTCGCAAACAAGCGTAGTTTACAGTATGATATTTTGCAGCTTCGTAAAGTGTGGAGGTGAGAGAGTTTGGCGTATGTCCGTATGAGATCGGGTCAGTTATTAGGTACGCCGTCATTTTTTTTGGTCATCTTTTCAAGCAGTTTTGTTTGGTGCTTTAACTCTTCAAATTTTTTGACTTGCAAAGAGGCTATCTCTACGATAAGCACGAGGAAAAGTCCAAAAAGTGAACCGATAAATCCCGCTAAAAGAGCGAGTAAAAAGCCAAAGGGTAAAAACGCCAAAAAAAGATTTATAGCGCCAAATATGACAAGAGCCCATGAGGCTCCTGCCAAAAAACTGATGAGAATCTCAAAGTAAGTTTTTTTCAAAGTGGCTCAATGTTCCTCGCTGATATGTACTGCGCCGGCTATATAAACATAGGTCAAAATCATAAAGATGAAAGCTTGAAGTGCGCCGAAAAACACAAGTATAAAAAACGGTAATATAGGTAGTACCCAAGGTGCGAGAAACAGCACGACAGCCAAGAATAGGTCATCTCCTCTGACGTTTCCAAAAAGCCTGAAAGAGAGCGATATAATCCTTGAAAAGTGTGATATAACTTCTATCGGGAACATAAGCGGGGCAAGAATGAGTTTTGGTCCCATAAAATGTTTGAAGTATTTAAAAACGCCGTTTTTTCTGATACCCTCAAAGTTGTAATACAAAAAGACCATAACAGCCAATGTCAGTGTGATGTTGATATTGCTCGTGGGGGCTTCAAAACCCGGAATAACGCCTATCATATTTGAAACAAAGATAAAGATAGCTATCGTAGCCGCTAACGGCAGGTATTTTCTTGCGACCTCTTCTCCTGCTACATCGGACGCTATGGAGATGATACCCTCAAGGAAGGCTTCCATAACATTTTGCACACCGCCGGGAACAAGCTGCAGTGATGAAGTGGCGAGTTTGGCGACAATCAGTATGATGACAGCTACTATGAGCAGCTGGGAAAGCATAACCAAAATATGGTCATTGAGAAACAAACTTGTAAATACGAACGTTTCAGTGGACATTTTCAACCCTATGTTTTCAAAATTTGTAAGATTATAGCAATCTAAGAATTAATGTTTTATGAATTTTCGCGCTCCAACGTCAAAAAAGGCGCATCGGTCAAAAATAGTTGCTATTTTTATACTTATGACTGCCCTCCCCCACGTCATTGCGTGAACGAAGCGAAGCGGCTGTGTTTTATATTACATTGTATTACACAAGAGAACTGGATTGTCACGTCGCTACGCTCCTCGCAATGACAGTAATGGGTGTCATTTTGCGCCAGCAAAATACAGCAAACTTGTTTGCTGTTTCTTTCCCCGCTGATAACGCCTAAGTATTTGAAGTGTTGATAGGATAAAGAGCGAGGACTGTTTGAACGACTGAGTGAGTTCCGCAGCTCCCTATCAACACAAGAATACGCAGGGTATCCGAAGGACAGTTACA
>JAITNC010000154.1 GCA_031290675.1 Campylobacteraceae bacterium
GGAATGATGCTGTAAAGGGCATAATCAAAAAAAAGGGGGGGGTAGAAGTTCCCCTCCTCCTTGTGACTTATTTTGCTAGTTTCCTTTACTGCGGAACCACCAAGCGCCAAAAAGTAAAACGCAAAATGTGATGATAATGAGTACAGCATTAACGTAATCCATGTATCTCCTTTCTAAATTTTTAGAAAAGAAGTATATTAAAATTTAAAAATTTATTTTAGTTGAGCTGAAAATGCGATAAATTCGGCATATTTTCATCGTTGGGTCAATGACATCACACTCCTACCGTCATTGCGAGGAGCGAAGCGACGTGGCAATCCACCTCCCTTGTCTCTCACGCTAACTTCGTTGCAACTCAGTTGCATTTGGTTGCTAATTCCCCTCCTGCGGAGGGGGTGGTTTTAGATGTTCTTTTTTGGTACTATTATAGTAAAAAGATGGATTGCCACGTCGCTTCGCTCCTCGCAATGACGGTAGGAGAATAAACACAGATCGTCACGCTTGCCGCTATTCCTTCGCTTCGCTCAGGGCTGCAAGCTCACGATGACACTGGGGGGGTGGATTGCCACGTTTACTGACGCAGGCTTGCAATGACAAGTGGGGAGGGCAGGAACACAGATTGCCACGAGCGAGAGCGGGCTCGCAATGACGGAGGGAGATTGGCGTGCAAAAGAACAATTTATAAAAGCCGAGAATGAAGCCGCAACACAATATATTTCTATAGTCGTAAAAAATCTCATAAAATTAGATATAATCTTTAATCTTTTTTTTGGAAAAATCATATGGAAATGTCGTTAGAGCTTATAGTGGCTTTTTTGGCGCTTGGGCTGTTTGTGGGCTTTATGGCGGGGCTTTTGGGTATCGGCGGAGGCGGGACTATGGTGCCTGTGCTGACGGCGATATTTTTTTATCACGGCATATCTATGGAAAAAGCCGTGCCTATGGCTCTTGGGACGTCTATGGCTTCTATCGTCATCACATCTTTTGCGAGCATGAGGGCGCACAAAGCGAACGACAATATCGTCTGGGGCGCGTTTCGTTCTATCGCGCCGGGCGTGATATTTGGCGTCATCATCGGCACATTTTTGGTGTCTGTTACCAAATCTTTGTATCTCTCTATATTTTTCGCTATCTTTATGGCTTACATATCCGTGCAGCTTTTTATGGACAAAAAACCAAAACCCTCAAGAACGCTTTTACCAAAACCATACCTATTTGGCACAGGCGGCGGTATCGGCATCATATCGGCACTCGTGTCTATCGGTGGCGGCTCTTTGAGCGTGCCGTTTTTGATATGGCAAAACGTGAACGGCAAAAAAGCTATCGGCACATCGGCGGCTATCGGCTTCCCGCTCTCTGTTACGGGGGCGTTGTGTTATATGGTCATAAGCGGCGTTGAGCAGATAGACCTCAGCACTTTCACGTTCGGGTATGTATATCTGCCTGCTGTGCTTTTTATATCAATGGCGAGTTTTTTCACGGCAAAGCTCGGAGCGGCAGGGACGCAAAAGTTTCCCGTACCGATACTCAAAAAGATACTCGGCACTTTAAATATGATACTTTGCGTCAAGATGTTGTGGTCGGTGATGGGGGAGTTTTGAGATAAAAACTTATCTCAAGACACCCCACATTTTTGGAGTGTCTTGATAAGTTTGAATGCGATTTATTTAAATGCTGATTGTAAATCAACCTTTAAAGCTCTGTAGCCTATTGTATTGCTGTCTACAAATTTCATTTCAAGCAAAGATTGTTTTGTTCCGTATTTGAACTCGTGCAAAAACGGTACAAGTTCTACCTCGCCTCTTTGGAACGCTTTGACATCACCAAGTCCGGCAGTCGCACTATAAATCATCATAGAGTCGGTTTTTGGCATATATTCGACGACAGATGTTATAGGGCTGAACCACTCAAAACCCCTCTCTTTGCCAAATTCCCAAACTTGTTGCACAGTCATCTTTTTCTCATCAACAACGTATTCGACGGCACGGCTGTATTTCATATTTACAATCGCCGGCTGTTCCATACCGCGTGAGTCGCCATTGTCAAATACACTTATATGCAGAAGGTTGGATTTTGATTTCTCGGGAATGACATATGCTGTATGCTGCGTCCACGACCAGTCAAATCCACCTTCGCTATTTAGATATCCCGGGCATTTAGAACCACTCTCGCCGCAATCTATCTTTTTACCTCGCATATCGATTGGTGTTAAGACTTTTTTAGCAAGCTCACCGCTCCAACCTTCAGGAGAAGAGAGTATCCATTTGACTTTTTTGTCTCTTCCGATTTTGATGACCGCGCTTTGGTGGCGTGAAGAGATGACGATAGAGTCATCGCTCGCGTCATAGTTTACAGAGTTCACGTGTGCCCAATTTCTTCCCGCACCCACACCAGCGACGTCTCCAAACGGAGCATGGGCATCTTCAAGCTCTTCTTTTGATTTTGTTTGTCCTGCATGTTCGGCATCTATATTTAGACATACCGCTCCTTGGTCCATAGCGAGCATATTGACATCTCTATATGGGTCAAGTATCTCCATCAATTTCCATTCGTCAAGAATATTTCCGTCTTTATCAAGTTCTACTATAACATCTCTCACGGTTCTTACGTTTTTGCCGTCTTTTCTCTTATAATCAGACGATGCTACTCTCATAAGATAAGTGCCTTTTGATGTCTCTTCCAAATGGTGGCTGAAGTCTATGTAACTTTTGGGAAGCAGTCTGTGAAAAATCTCTCTTCCCATAAAGTCATATTTCATATATGCTTGACTTATACCCCACATCAATGCGCCGTCTTTTGTTTGGTCAAAACCCATCATATTGCCTTTTTTGCGCAAGTCGTTAGGGTCTCTTAATTTACTTGTGTCAAGATACCATCTTATGTCGCCGTTCGTGTCTACTATCCAGACGTACGTTTCGTAATCCCACTCAATAGCTCCGCCTACGGGATTGTTCCACACAACTTGAGCGGCATTTGGAAGCGTTGATGAGAGGTGGTTCATAAGATATAAATCTTGTTTGACGCTCTTATCTGCCGCTACTACTACTTTTGCCTGTGGGAGCACTCTTTTTTGTTTCGTACCAGAACCGTAAAGGCTTATCGGCGGAGCATATATAGTATATGTCTCTTTGATATTTTGAGCCTCGCCGTTCAAATCTCTCAATGTGTATGAGACATTGACTTTGTTTTCATAGTCAGGATACATACCCCAAACAGGAATGCCGCCATAAAGTAAAACTTTGTTGTCGGCGACATCATAAGATATGGGTATACCACCACTATCTTTGCCCTCAACAACAACTTTCACATTGGTAAGTTTATAGCCGCCGTTTTTGATGACAGCCGTAAGAGGTGCTATGTCAAACGGATTCATAAGAACCGCGCCGATTTTGCCCTCACCTTTATACGTAACAGTACCGCTGCCGCCGCCCGCCGCAAATAAAGCTATAGGGGAAGCACTTAAAATCAATCCTGCGATTATTGCAGATGATAAAACTTTGCTCTTGCTCATTTTCTCTCCTTATAAAGAATTATGGATTTTAAAATAAAACATACAAACATAATACTAAGCAACACAAGGCACAAGACAAATGCAAATAAGCAAGCTTGCGCCATATTGATAAAGTGGTATTCGGGCAGCAGATACCACCCCTCACTATAAAAGTCCACAAACCACTGTTGCAAGCTGCTCAAAACAGCATCGTCAGGAACGATAGGATTGTCATATCCGCAATCCCCTGTGGGCTTAAACCAATCCGAAAACCATCTGTCTAAAGGCATGTTGAACGGGAAAGTCGGTTCTGCTGAGCAGCCTTGTACGCCAAATGGGTCGTCCGCACGAACAGCTTTGTGAATGGCGTTTAGTTTACCGCTGTAAACAATGCCCTGCCACACGCCCCAAAATGCCAAAACATACCCGATGATTTTCAAAACCAATACTTTAGGATTGATAGCTGCTATCAATCCCGCAAAAAACATACAAAAAAACGCAAACCTTATATATACGCATTGCTCGCAAGGCGCCATATATATATAATGCTGGAATAATGAGTGCGCGATAATCACTAAAAATATGCTGCAAAATGCCATCAAAAGCCACAAAAATCTCTTGTCTTGCCATCTTGCGATAGTATCTATCGGCACTGTTTTTAAATCATTCCAAAGTTTCCGTAACATATTTGACCCCTATTTGTTTGCCAACTCTTTTATCAAGTTGACCATCGCATCTATCGAAGTTATGGACTTTGTATAGATGAGATATTTGCCGTTTACGACAAACGCCGGCACACCTTGAATTTTTGCCACTTCATAGCTTGCTTCCCACTGAGATACGATATCTTTTGTTTCTTGACTGTTTTTAAGCTCTTCAAACTCACTTTCAGATAGACCGCTTGCTTGCAAACCAAAAGCTATAAAGCTTTCAGCTCCACTATCCCACCTCTCTTTTTTATCGTGATAAGCGCCATAATAAGCCATTTTGGCTTTTTTAAACAGAGATTTTTCATCTGTCGGTTTAATGTCGCTATCACTGTCTTTGAGGATTAGAGCTGCGAAAAGCTCGCTCGCCTCTTTGCCGTATTTACCTTTTGTCTTAAGATGAAAAGGCTTAAAGGTCAAAATTCCATCAAGCTGCTTGACGACCATCGGAGTTACTGATTTGTCATATTTGTAGCAAAACGGACAATCGTAACTGAAAACTTTGATAAGCGTTTTATCCGCATTTGGTATAGGCTCATCAAGTTTCATATAGTCAACGCCTTCGCTGAAAGCAAACGTGCTCGTAGCAAATAGCACCAACACAGCCGCTAATTTCATTATGGTTAAAAGAATTTTTTTCACAACCACTCCTTTCTAATTAAAATGAATAATCAAATCGCAATATCAACATATCTGTGTCATTTCCAAGTTTATGGTCTTCTTTTTCATAAACGGCACGTATAAATATATTTGTATTTCTTGGTGCAAGCTCTGCATAAACGTCTGTCCATTTGATCTCTTCGTCGTTTTGCTTTAAATCCGCATTACTATAAATCGCTCCGATTTTAAATAGCCCTCCACCAAGCAAACGGCTTAAGTTATAGGACGCACCAAAAGCGTACTGGTCGGATTCGTTATAAACAGCGCACGCATCATAATTTGTGGTAAAAAGCAGACATTTGTTTGCCCCTCCGGCAACACCAAACTGTGCATCGCCGCCTTTGACTTGCGCAAACGCACCGTATATGTCAAATCCGCCATATCCAAAGCCCAATTTCAAGCCATAATACAGCGCACTGTCTTTCGTGGAATTGTCATATGTTGTGCCTGAGAGTTGACCTGCCACGTTGTATCTGATATCTGTATCGCCGATAGAGTTTTTGTAGTTAGCTTCAGTATAAAATATATCGAAGTCGTCCTCAACGATACCGTACGCCGCCGTCAAATCCAACCCCTTAAAGTAGTTATTTTTCGCAGCGATAGCGTAACCATTTTTGGCACTTGCCGAGTATATGGCAGGATTGCTTTGCGCAAGTTCAAAAAACTTTGGAGGATTGCCGTTTTTGCCTGTTTGGAACTGATACTTGTCAACATAAGCGGCATACAGAGTCGTGCCTGTGTTGTTCAACTCATCACTCTTTATGCTGGCACCCTCAAATGATTGTATGATAGGCTTGCCCTTGCCTATCCCAACAAGAGGTAT
>JAITNC010000164.1 GCA_031290675.1 Campylobacteraceae bacterium
AGCTGCGGAACTCACTCAGTCGTTCAGACAGTCCTCGCTCTTTATCCGACTTCACGCTTCAATGCTTGGCAGTTACAACGGGGCTAACAGCAAACAAGTTTGCTGTATTTGCTTCGCAAATAACACAGATGCTTCACTTTATTCAGCATGACAATGTGGGTGGGGGGCTTTGCCACTGAATGACACATTGCGACAACAAAAAATCTTCAAAAAGTCTTAATCGGACAAAAATAATCTCTTTTTAATTATACTTTGTGTATCATAGTACTATATATTTTACTTGAAAGGATATTTTATGCCAAAGATTAACCGTTATGTAGACATAGACACCGTAGAAAGAGAGGCCAAAAAGGACTATATAGACAGGCATTCGCCGTTTATCCACTGTGCCGCAACAGCCAAAAAGGGCGATAAGTTCGCCGTAATTGTAAAAGTCGGAAATGAGTACTCTCACCCTGATGATTTTGACCATTACATCGCAAACATATCACTCTACAGCAGCGAAACACTCGTAGCCAGAGCTGATTATGTCGCTGGTACGCTTGGCGGACAAGGAGCAAAAGGACAGCTTGAAGTGACTTTCAACATCGTTCCTACAGCGTCCAAGCTCAACCTTGTAGCCCATTCATACTGTACAAAACATGGACTTTGGGAGAGCGACCCCGTAGTCGTTGAAGTAACAGAATAAGCTTTTATATCCCGCCATTTAGTGTGGCGGGAAACTCATCTTTGAAAATATTTTCTCTATACCGCCCTGTTTTTAGCCACTTTTTCGCTATAATCCTTTGAAAAATCAAACTTTGGATATATATGAACAACCCACCCAAACATCGTAGTGTCTATAAAGCGTGGCTACCCGTTTTCGCGCTCTCTTTCGCAGTTTTTGTATTTAATACTACCGAATTTGTCCCCATAGGCTTACTCCCAAACATCGCCGAGAGTTTCGGCAGAAGCGAGGCTGACGCCGGTATGCTTATCGCGATTTACGCATGGATAGTATCTCTTATGTCGCTGCCTTTGACCATCGTAACCGCTCGCATAGAGAGGCGCAAACTCCTAATCGGGCTTTTTGTCATCTTTATCGTAAGCCACATTTTGAGCGGATTTGCTTGGAATTTCGCCGTTTTGATGGCAGCCAGAACAGGCGTAGCAGTCGCTCACGCTATATTTTGGTCTATCACAGCTCCGTTGGCTGTACGCTTGGCTCCATTTAACAACAGAAACAGAGCGCTCGTCTTTATCGTCGTAGGCTCATCGCTCGCCGCTGTGCTTGGCGTACCGATAGGCACTGTCGTAGGTCAGTGGACAAGCTGGCAGGTAACATTTTGGCTCATCGGAGCGTTGGCGCTTATCATCACTATCGTTTTGGCTGTGCTTTTGCCAAAACTTCCGAGCTCAAACGCCGGCTCGCTCAAAAGCCTACCTTCGCTTTTGAAACGCCCTGCTCTGCTTCACATATATCTCATGACGGCTATCGTCATCACAAGCTACTTTACGGCTTACACATACATCACGCCTTTTATGCTGCAAGTAGGTGGATTTAGCGAGCGTTTTATCGTATTTTTGCTGCTTTTGGCTGGTAGCGCGGGTATGGTTGGCAGCTTTATTTTCGCCAAATTTTCCCACAACCGCAAACTCCTCACCATAGCCTTGGGCGTGCTGTTTTTATCACTTTTGGCGTTCCACATCTCCGCTTCAAGCAGACCGACCGCTTTGGCGCTGTGTTTTATTTTGGGCGCTGATTTTATCGTCATCATGCTCTCTTTGCAAACAAAAGTCTTAGAAGTCGCACACGACGCTTCTGATGTTGCGTCGTCTATTTATTCGGCTATTTTCAATATCGGCATAGGTGGCGGAGCTTTTATCGGAGGTATAGTCTTGACAAATATCGGCATGCCTTCCATAGGATATTTCGCCGCCGGGTTCACTTTTGTTGCTTTTGTGATATTTGTACTCTTTTCAAGGCGACATTTTTACCAAGTTTAGCTTCTTTTAACAACCTCTTGGTTATCATTATTTCTCTGTCAACACTTGAAAAATTAAAAACACTGAAAGAGCTTTATCTATATCGTTCGCTGGGATTTGAGTACTACGAAGAGAGTAAAAAAACTCAAATCTCCCCTCAAGCGTCCGTTCCCAAAGGCATAGAAGAGTTAAAACAGGCAGTTTTGCAATGCTATCTCTGCCCGCTTTGCAAGGGAAGGAAAAACGTAGTATTTGGCGAGGGAAGCTTAAAAGCCAAAGTTATGTTTATCGGGGAAGCTCCGGGAGTCAGCGAGGACAACACGGGACGGCCTTTTGTGGGGCAAGCCGGACAGTTATTGACAAAGATTATAGAAAATGTGCTTGAGCTCAAAAGAGAAGATATTTATATAGCAAATATTCTCAAGTGCCGACCGCCAAACAACCGAGTTCCGACGCCCGATGAAGCGGCTCTTTGCAAGCCTTATCTGCTGAGACAGATAGAGATAATAAATCCGCAAATCATAGTCGCACTTGGAAGCACGAGTTATAGGTATTTGAGCGATGATGAGAGCTCCATCGCCAAAGTAAGAGGCGAAGTGTTACATTACAAAAACGCCAAACTGATACCGACTTTTCACCCGAGCTATCTGCTCAGAAATCCGTCGGCGAAAAGAGATGTTTGGCACGATATGCTTAAAGTGAAAGGTTTATTATGAAGATTTTAAATATTGCGTTTTGTCTGTTTTTGGCTTGCGGGAGCGTTTTTGGGCTGAGCGATACACCCTCACAGATAGAAGTTCCTGAAACTACTTTTTTAAATATTGACGCCGATGAGTGCGACAGGGAGTGCCTTAGCTCACTCTTGCAAGATGAGAAACTTTTTAGCTTTCTCGCCAAATACAAAGATGTCTACGCCACAAAATACACGCAAGAAAATTATATGATATACGGGCAGATGTTCAACCTCTTTTTAAATGTCGGCACACATACTATCAAAATCGCCGTTTTAGTTCCTCAAAAGACGATAAAAAACTACGCCCTTATGTCTGTAAACGCCGCCATATCGTACCTTTTAAGACAAAGCAATGATTTTGAGCTGAGCGTTTTTAACAGTATAGACTAAGAGACAAGCTCTCTGAGAAACTCCATAAGTGACATAAGCAAAAGAGGATACTCTTACGTGATAGCCCCGATAACGCAGGACGGCGCACAGACGCTTTTTAGAAACAGCGACGGGTTATTTGTCTTTATACCGACACTGCACAAATCTTTTTTTGCTGACGCCCCTTTAAATATCATCTTTGGCGGCATAGACTACAACGCACAGATAGAGGCTTTGGACGACTTTTCAAACAAGTTGGCCGTTACTTTTTCTGATGAGAGCAAACTTGGTTTGACACTAAACCAGATGATTGCCGCCGGCGGTAAGACTATCCTTCAAGAGACGATTTTCTCAACAACAAAAGTCAATCTCAAAAAATACTTTGAAAACAACAAAAACCTGAACGGCTCATCTGTATATCTCAACACAACTCCCATCGCTACGAGCCTTCTCTCGTCGCAGATAAGAGTTTATAAATACGCCCCGTTCTCGCTGCTCTCAACGCAGATAAACTTTCAGCCTTCACTTTTGATGTTCACGCAGTATGAAGACAGACAAAATATGTATCTTGCAAATTCCATAGGAAAAATAGACGCCGAGCTTAACAGTATCAACGCTTTTTTAGGGAACAACCTAGAATACGAGTATGTAAATTACGCTGTTGCTATCGGAGTTGAGCATTTTAGCAAGCGTTTTTTCAACCCTCACTTAGAGTTGCTTTTTGGCGAAAGTGTCAATGAGGACGCTCAAGTGGAGTATCAGACAAAGATTTATCAGGCAGGACGATATGGGTTTGTACTGCCAACAAAAACGCTCAATACAGACCACTCAAACAGCCTTGAAAACGAGGAGTTTACAGATTAAGAAATAGCTCCATAGTCAAAGCGTCCATCTTGTCAGGGTAGTAACCTTTGAGCCTTTTTTGGGTTTTGAAGCCGAGCTTTTTATATAGTTTTATCGCATTTTCGTTATCTGCACGCACTTCAAGCGTTATCGTATCTTTGGCGGTTTCTTTTGCATACGATATAGCTTTCTCAAACAATGCCGTCGCTATGCCTTGACCTCTATAGCTTTCTTTTACCGCTACGGAGTAGATACGCGCTTTTGGTGAGTTTTTGCGCACAAAAACCAAGATATACCCCGCCAGCGTGTCATCTGCCTCGTAAACATACAACACAGCTTCTTTGTTGATATGGTAGATGAAGTTTTGTCTTGACATAGCGAAACTACTCCTGTCAAAAGAGTTGGTTTCTATCTGCATCAAAGCGGTCAAATCCCCTAAAGTAGTAGTTCTTATCATTTTTGGTAAATCGTATATTTTGTTATAAGTTTTTCAGGGCGATAGCTCATCTTCACTTTTTTGAGATTTTCAAATCCCATATCATCGCCTACATTTATATAATCAACGCTATATTTATCCCTCAGCACCTTTGAAAACTCACGGAATAAAAACTGCGCACAGCCAAGCGTCTCAAAATCAGTCTTTTCTATGATGATACTCGCTACGTGCTCGTTTATCTTTTCGCCGACCGTAAAGCCTTTAAGTTCATTGTTGATAAAAAGACACAACCCCGTTACTTCAAGCTCGGTATAGTGCGCCATAAGCCTTTTTATCGCTGTCTGTTCAAATAAAATCCCCTCCAAAAATCTCTCCTCTTCCTCTTTTGGCATATACCTCACACGCTCGCTGACCCACTTGTGAAACAGGT
>JAITNC010000052.1 GCA_031290675.1 Campylobacteraceae bacterium
AAAGAGGGCTTTTTGAGCAATCACGCAGGCGGCATCTTGGGCGGCATCAGCAACGGTAACGACATAGACCTCAAAGTACACTTCAAACCCACACCGTCTATATTTTTAGAGCAATCCACGCAAGATACAAACGGCGAATGCGTACAGTTTGGACTCAAAGGCAGACACGACCCTTGTATAGCAGTGCGCGGAAGTATCGTAGCGAACGCTATGAGCGCACTCGTGGTGGCGGATATGCTGCTGTTAAATAGCGCGAGTACAGTAGGGAAGTTGAAAAAGATATATAGGTAAGCCACCTTTTACAATTTTTAGCTTGTTTTTTCGCACGCTAATCTCGTTGCAATTTCGCCACGCTCGCTCACGTACCAGTACGTACGCACCGCTCACGGGCTTCATTTGCGCCTCATTATCGTGCAAAATGACAACGCTAAAATCTTGTAAACTTGGAGTTAATTCCCCTCCTGCGGAGGGGTGTCCGTAGGACGGGGTGGTTTTCTTTGCCTTCAATTACAAATTAATCCCCCTTGTGTCATTGTGAGGAGCGAAGCAGAGTAACAATCTCAACTCTTATTATTTATGCTAAAGAAAATACAAACAAACACAGATCGTCACGCTTGCCGCTATTCCTTCGCTTCACTCAGGGCTTGCAAGCTCACGATGACACAAAATGGCGTGTGGGCGCAAAAAAAGCAAAATACTGGATTGCCACGTCGCTACGCTCCTCGCAATGACGGAGGAATTGTGTCATACTGAGGCGAAGCCGTAAGTATCTCAGCTTTCACATATTCACAACATAACGCATATATTAAGTTTTATTATAATAAAATGACAAAACAAAAACAAAAAAGGATAAAAATGGAAAGCAGAGCAGAAAAAAGCAAGAGATTGACATCAAACAAAACGATGGCGAAAATAGCTATATTTTTCAGTTGGTCTTTCTTGGTTGTATATCTTGTAATAGCTATTGACAATTACTATTTTAGATGGCTTAATGAGGCTGCAGATACTAATGCTTATTTAAATGCAGGCGTGTTAGTAACAGTAGCGATAAGTTTGATATGTGTGCTCTGGCTTATCGCCACTGTAGTGATATTTATCGTGTGGTTTTACAAAGCCTACTCAAATCTCCGCAAAGTGACTGATAAGCCAAAATATGCACCGTATTGGGCGGTATGGAGTTGGATTATACCTGTTGTCAATTTCTACTTGCCGTTCAAAATCCTCAAAGATATGCAGGCAAAAGCTTCGGACTTGCTCGGAGTTCCCGTGATAGAAAACACCAAAAACAGAAAAATCATCAATATCTTGTGGGCATTATATCTTATCGCGTGGGGCTTGGATATCGTATATTATATTATCATATATCCAAATAGTTCCATCATTTTTGATGTGGCTACATTTGTTTTGTTGATACCCTCAGTCTGGCTGAGCGTGAAAATCATTTATAACTACTCTGTACTTGAGGAGCGGCTTTTTGAAAAAAGCAGAGAGATAAGGGCTTGAGCAAGAAAATCCTTAGTCGAACTTGACCTCGCCAAACTTGACTAAGACACCTTTATGTTTGGCTCACTCAAAAAAGTATCTCATTTCAACATTTAATACTTTTGATATTTTGTATAACTGATAGTATAATATTTTTATAAGTTTAATTTGATTAGAATTCTTTAACAATTCACTATGGTGAAAATTTAATAGGTACAGAAATGAAAAAGGAGCGAGAGATGAGAAAAGTTATAGGTTCGGCGATATTGAGCGCTTTGATTTTGGGATTTAGTGGTTGTAGTGATACAGGTAAAGTTGCTGAAGAGAGCGAGATAGACAGAATGGTCAAAGAGGAGTTTGCGAAAGATGCGGCTAAAAAGAACAATAAAAATGCAAATATTGCAGAAATAGCAGAATATGACAACTTAATCAAAATGACTCAAGAACAAATTACATCTGCTAAAGAACATATTGCTAAATCAACAGAGCAAAAAAATAAACAATATTGGCAACAACGAATAGAAGCTTATAGTCAACAAATACAATCATATGAGCAGAGAAAAAAAGAGCTTCAATAAAAAATAATAAAGGCAAGTTCACATGAGTGGTATTTTTACTGTATTGGATACTTTCTTAACAAAATGTATCGTAGCGATTGACGGTGTGATGGGAATGATAAAATAACAGCCTCCTGTTAGTTGTTTCAAAGCCACAATAATGGTTTATGTTATCCGAAAGATGGATTGCCACGTTCGCTGACGCAAACTCGCAATGACGGTGAGAGGAGAAAACACAGATGCTTCGCTTCGTTCACGAATGACAATGGGGGGGGGGATGGATTGCCACGCCTGGGGGTACAGGCTCGCAATGACGGAGAAAGAGCTTTGACGCGACGGAGGCAATCCAAAGAAGTGTAAACCCCATATTTTTCAAAAATTCACAAAAAATTCTTAAAAGTATAACTTTTTTATCATAATTAAAAGTATATGCGGTTATTATAATGACCTCAAATCAACACAGGAGCTTATCTTGGGTCAATTAGGTCTTTATCTCGTATTTGTCGGCATTGTGCTCGTGATGAACGGTGCGTGCCGCCTCACAAATGTCAATGCCAAATCCACCTCTTTTATGAACGTGGCGACAGGCGTTATCATCGTAGTGGGCAGCTTCATCTTGCTCTGTAAAGCCCAAAATGTGGGCGAGCTTGTCACGTATCAAAGTGTTACGGCTGGCTTTTTGTTTGGTTTTACATACCTTTTTATCGCCGCAAACTATCTGTTTGACTTGGATTGGCGGCCATTTGGCTGGTTTTCGCTATGTGTCGCTATTTTCGCCGTCACGATGGCGATAGTGTCGTACCAAGCGGGCGATTTGCGATTTGTATTGTTGTGGGCGGCGTGGGCTGTGCTGTGGCTTGAAGGATTTTTGGAGATAGTCGCAGGGTTCAAAAGCCTCTCAAAAATCTTCCCTTACCTCTCTATAGCGGAGGGCATTTTCGCTGCGTGGATACCCTCAATGTTTATGATTCTTGGATATTGGTGATACAAAACCACAAAGCGGCATCTGTCTTTCAAAACAGTGTCGCTTCCAATGCTCTTATCTTGAAACTTTTGCGCTGACACGGGCTTTGCCCAAATCTTCTTATCATCTCTATGTGCAGGGCCGAGCCGTAGCCTTTGTGCTTGGCAAATTGATACTGCGGGTAGAGTTTGTCCATTGTCAGCATATATCTGTCCCGTGTAACTTTAGCGAGGATACTTGCCGCACTCACTTCGGCGACTTTGGCGTCCGCTTTGACCATAGTCGTGATGCCTTTCACGCCAAAAGTGCAGTTGCCGTCCATAAGTATCTCACACTCACTAAAATACTCTTTTATCGTTTTTATCGCCTCGCCAAGACATGCGCTTAGTCCTTTATCGTCCACTTCGTCGTGTTCAAACTGCACTATCTTGAAGCGGGAGTTTTTGCTGATTTGCTCAAACAAAATCTCCCTTTTTTTTGCGCTCAAGGCTTTTGAGTCCGCCACGCCCGCTATCTCGCTCTCCAAGACGCAGCCAGCGACCACCAAAGGCCCTGCTATGCACCCTCGTCCGGCTTCGTCTATACCACAGAGCATCGTGGTTACTTCACGAAAGTTACTATTTTTTCAAGCGGCCATCTTATCTTTTCGCGCGGCTCGCTCACCCTGTATCCAAATGTCAAAACAAACGCTATATTGTACGAGAGGGCGTCAAAAACGCTCACATTTTCCGTGAGTATTTTTGTCAGCTTGGCAGCGTTGAAACCCTCTATGGGGCAAGTGTCTATGCCTATGGACGCTGCTGCGTTCATCAGGTTTGCTCCGGCGATGTAAGTCTGCATTTTTGCCCAATTTTGCGCATCTGTCGCAAGGTCGTTTGTGATAAAGTTGTCAAACGCGCTTTTCACAGCGCCGAGCATCTTCTCCTCTTTGGCTTTTCTGCCGAACGCCTCGTTTAGGTATTCGCTGTCTTTTTTGAAAAACTCTGCCTTTCTTGAGAGCAGTACGACGACCTCGGAGGCTGTCGTTATCTGCGGCTGGTCCCAACATGCCGAGCGAATGAGTTCTCTAAGCTTGGCGTTTTCCACTACGAGCAGATGCCAAGGCTCCAACCCGAAAGATGAGGGCGAAAGTCTCGCCGCCTCAAGTATCGTCTCAAACTCTTCTTTTGAAATATTTCTCTTGTCGTCAAACAGTTTGCATGCGTGACGAAATTGCAAAGTTTTTATGAAATCATACATATTTACTCCTACTTATAAAAAACCTCAAATCATATCATAGTCAAGTAAATTTTTATCATAATTAAGAGATGTAAAATTATTTTTAAGGTAGGATTAGCTGTATAAATATTTTAAGGAAATATATTGCTTATGTTTGATATAAATTTGACTAAAAATTATAAATCCCTTGCACAAATCGCTCGTATTTATAGCGAAAATTGGGCTTGGTGTTTCGCTTTTTGTCAAAATTATTTGGAAGATTTTATTGGCAATAAAAATAAAACTCACCTCGCCCCAAAGCGCAAAAGAGCGGACTGGAGCAGGTTCAACATATCAGTCATATTTTTGTCTCAAAACGGAAGTATATTTTATGCAAAAAAGGATACAATACGAGATAAAAATAAAATTATGAAGCAGTGGGGAAAAATCCTTAAAGATATAAATCAACAATTACAGATTTTTAGAGACAATAAATATACAAAATTTACATTAAGGGGCAATATCGACTTTTGTAGATAGCCAAAAGGGAGAGAGAAATCATGCAAGAATCACAACAACTTTTTTATCTAGGCAGGGATGATGAGGGGATGGAGATCCTGTACAAAAACAAAGACCTGACTACGCATGCACTTATCGTCGGCATGACGGGCAGCGGTAAAACGGGGCTTGGCGTTGGATTGATAGAAGAAGCCACGATAGACAATATACCCTCCATAGTTATAGACCCGAAAGGCGATATGGGAAATCTTTTGCTGGCATTTCCAAACCTCTCAAAAGAGGAGTTTAAGCCATGGATAGACGCTGATGAGGCAGCAAATAGAAACCAGAGTATAGACGAAGCGGCTGACGAGACGGCGAGAGTGTGGAACGACGGATTGATAGCGTGGGACGAGGACAAAGGGCGCGTGGAGATGTTCAAAAAAGCCGCACGCTTTACTATCTACACGCCGGCAGCATCGCACGGGGTTGGCGTAAATATATTGAGCTCCTTCAAAGTCCCCACAAAAGAGGTCTTGGATGACGCCGATACGCTAAATATGATCGTCGCCTCCTCTGCTGCAAATATATTAAACCTTATCGGCATCAACGCCGATCCGCTATCGAGCAAAGAGCATATCCTCATCTCAACTATATTTTTACACTACTACAAAAACGGCAAAGATGTCAGCCTTGAGGAACTTATGAGCGCTTTGGTAACGCCGCCTTTTGACAAAATCGGAATATTTTCGCTTGAGACATTTTTCTCCAAAGACAAGCGCATGGATTTGGCTATGAAGCTGAACGCCATCATCGCAAGCCCGTCATTTGCCTTGTGGCTTGAGGGCGAGAGTATGGA
>JAITNC010000090.1 GCA_031290675.1 Campylobacteraceae bacterium
GGCACTATAACAGTAGAAGCCGCCAAAGACGCTGAGGGTAAAGCTTGCTCGCAATTTCTCAAATCAAATAGCTTTAAAAAAGTAGCAGGTTCTCATAGTTGCAGAAAGTAGGGCGACACTTCCTCGTCATTGCGAGATGAAACCATACACTAATGGCACAAAAAATAAATATTATATCAACAAGTAGCAATGTATTTCATATTATTTAAGTAATTTTGCGTGAAAAAAGGGCTGAGATTGCCATGTCGCTTTGCTCCTCACAATGACACAATGTGCGTGTGTGGCGCACTTTCACCGTGCTAATACTGGATTGCCACGCCTGATTACAGGCTCGCAATGACGGGAGGGAGTGGGCACAAGACGAGCTCAAGCTAAAAATTGTAAAAAACAAGGCTACACATTATTACGAGTTTATCCACTTCCTCAAACGCTCTATCTTTTCGTGTGCCGTCATATCTACTTTGATAGGCGTGAGCGACACGAAACCTTGATTTAGTGCGTAGATGTCGGACTCCTCGTCTATATCCCTCTGCCACATCAAAGCATCAACCCCTATCCAATAATACTCCTCGCCCCTCGGGTTTCTGTTCATCAAAGCCGTACTTTCATACGCCCTACTGCCCGCACGTGAAACTTTGTAACCCTTGCACTCTTTGGGCGAGATTGGCGGTATATTTACGTTGATAAACTCTCTGGCCTCAAGCGGGAAGCCGCCTTCCAATATCTTTTTTGCCAACTCATAAGCCGCCTTGCGCGCCAATTCGTACCCTAAGATGTCAAGCATATCGCGGCTGTTTGTGTAGTATTGCGATATGGCGAAAGATGGTATGCCGTGAAGTATGCCCTCCATAGCGCCGCCCGCCGTGCCGCTGTAAGTGATATCTTCTCCGAGATTTGCCCCTCTGTTGATGCCGCTGACTATCAAATCGGGCTTTTTGTCTTTCTCAAACAGCGAGGAGATAGCCAGATATATGCAGTCGCTCGGCGTTCCGTCGTCAAGCTTGAAAAAGTCATCATCAACTTTGATAAAACGCAAAGGTTTTGTAACTGTGAGCGAGTGTCCGCAAGCTGATTTCTCGGTGGTCGGAGCTACGATGGTAACTTGCCCCAAGCTCCGCAGCGCCTCAGCCAAAGCCAAAAGTCCCTTGCTCTCAAATCCGTCATCATTTGTGATAAGTATCCGTTTTTGCATTTGTCATCCTTGTTTGGGGGTATTATAGCATTTTAGATGAGCGATTGGGTAGGGGATAAATCTATCTTTTTATTAACATTAAAAAAGCCGTGCACTCTTGACAAATCGTAACCTTTTGACTACAATACCACAAAAGGGAGGAGATAGATGTTAAATGTTCAAAAAACAGATTTATTTCAAAGATGGTTTGATAGACTAAAAGACGAAATGTTAAAAGCCTCTATAAGGTTGAGAACAGAGCGTATAGAGCTTGATGGATATTTTGGTAAAATATATCCGATTAAGGGTGCAAAAAATATAAGTGAAATCAAGATAGAAATGGGTGCCGGCTATAGAGTATATTTCAATCTATACATAGAGGGTAGTGAGGTTTGGCTATTGAGCGGCGGCGATAAATCTACACAAGAAAAAGATATAAATAATGCTAAAGAGTTGTTAAAAGAAATCCAAAAGGAAAGAGAGGCAAAGAAATGAGCGACTATAAAATCACTAAAGATGACGCTAAGTTGTCAAAATTTGATACAGATATGAGCCAACATCTTACAGACAATAAAATGATAGAATGGTATCTCAATGAAGTCTTGGAAAGAGGCGACGAAGCAGAATTTAAAAGAGCTTTGGGTTACATCGCCAAAGCCAAAGGTATGACAGCTGTAGCGAAAGATATAAATGTCAGCAGAGAAAGTCTATATAAATCGCTCAATGGACAAAGAAGCGTTGGGATTGACACTGTTTTTAAACTTCTGAAAAATCTCGGCATTACGCTAAGTGCGAAGGTTTCACGGGCATAATCAACAAAGCACTGCGGCAATCTCAGCTTTTGTTTTTTGTGGAAAGAAAAGACGAATAAATACAGATGCTCACGGCTACGGCAGAGCCATGACACCCCCCCCATTGTCATCGTGAGCTTGCTTGCAAGCGTGACGATCCACATTTTGTCATGCGTGAGCGAAGTGAAGTATCTGTGTTTTGTTTGTTTTTATTCGTATTTTGGCGAATTTATTTCGCACGATAATGAGGCGCAAATGAAGCCTTACAAATAAAACCACCCCGCCCTTCGGGCACCCCTCCACAGAGGGGAATTAACTGCCAAATTTGCATAATTTTAACTTTAGCTTTTTGTGTCTAGATGAGGCAGTTTGAAAATTTGGCGAGGCGCATACGTCAGAGTATGTAACGAAGCCAAGTTGAAAACAACGATATATAGGCACAAGACAAGCCAAGTTAAAATATGCAAAAGACGGACTAACTATCAAGGTATCTTTTTAAAATAAGCCCCGCCGCTATCGAGTCCACCCTCCCGTCCCGCTTCTCTTTTATCTCCCCTTTCATAAGCTCTTTCGCTTCGTAAGATGAGAAATCCTCCTCAACAAAAACTATCTCTTTTTTGAAGTTCAGCAGTGAGACGAAGTGCCTGATACGTCTGCCCATCTCTTCCGCACT
>JAITNC010000111.1 GCA_031290675.1 Campylobacteraceae bacterium
CAAGCCAATGACGCCAAGGTCATAAACACGGGCGGTCAGCAGATAATGCTCTCTCAACAGATAGCGCTTTATGCTATATATTATCAAACTTTATATCTTGAAAAAAGCATATCTCAGATGGAAGATAACCACAACTTTTTGCTCTCTTTGCCGATGTCTGAGGAGCTGCGAGATATATATTTTGCCGCACCTGACACGCTTGATGTAAAGGTAAAAGCTTATATCCAAAACGCCAAAAGATTTCGTGATACGACAGACGGCAAGAGTATCACATATGTTTTGCAAAACGCCGACAAGTTGCTTTTGGATTTGGAAAAAGCGGCGAAAGTGTATCTCAGGGAGGCTGAGGAGAGAACAGACACGCTGCGAAATTTTGAGATTTTGATATGTATAGCCACGCTGTTTACGCTTCTTTTGGAGGCGATTTTTATCTTTCGCCCCGCCGCCGTGGTCATCAACAAAAAAACAAAAGAGCTGCTTGAGGAGAAAAACTACTCAAACGCCGTCATAGAATCCAGCACAAACGCTCTCATATCCATAGATAAAAACTACAATGTAAAAACATACAACAAAACCGCCGAGCGTATTTTTGGGTTCAAAAAAGAGGAGATGAGAGATGTTGAAAAGCTGCTGCGGATTGTCCCGAAATTTTACAAAGCTATCCACAAAAGGGGCTTGAATGCGTTTTTTGCCAAGATATCGCCACGACTTATGGGCAAGACTTATCAGGTAAAGCTTCTAAACGATAAAAACGAGCAGTTTCCGTGCCGTATCTCTTTTGGCAAAGCCCTCAAAGACGGCATTGTCGTCATAAATATAGAAAATATAACAAAAGAGAAGCTCAAAGACACGCTTTTGCACAAACAGGCGAAATTTGCCGCTCTTGGGGAGATGATAGCCATCATAGCGCACCAATGGCGGCAGCCTCTGGCGGAGCTCGGGCTCAATAATCTATATCTCAAAAAAAAGATAAAGCAGGACGAGCTGAGAGAGGAGCTCGGCAAAAACGAGGATATTATAAGATTTATGTCCGAAACTATCACAGATTTTGAGGATTTTTACAGGCATGGCGAAAATGGCTGGTTTGACCCAAATGAGGCTGTGCGAAAATCAATCAATATAGTAGAAAATATACTAAAGTTAAAAGAGATAGCGCTTTCGTTGAAACTTGGAAGCCACAGCCTTGTTTACGGGCAGCAAAACAGCCTTTCGCAAGTCGTGCTGTCTATCTTGCAAAACTCCATAGACAAGCACAACATCACTAAAAGCCGCGCAAAACGCATAGAGATAAAAACCAAAGAGGTAGACAAGCGCATCGTTCTTAGCATCAAAGATAACGCCGGAGGTATCAGCGTAACGCCGATAGAAGCGATATTTGAGCCGTTTTACACAGGCAAAAAAAGCTCCTCAACGGGGCTTGGACTTTATATGTCAAAACTTGTGATAGAGGAGAAATTTAACGGCACTATCACGGCGTCAAACACGAAAGTCGGGGCTTTGCTTGAGATATGCTTGAGTGTTTCTAACCAAGCCTATATCCAAGCTTCCCAACGCTCTCTATAAGCTTTTCGCCTGTTTTTTTGCGCAGCTTGAATACTAAGTTTTTCAAAGCTGAGGGCGGCGCTTCCTCGTAAATATACAAACTATCCTCAATGTGCTGTTTTGTGAGAAGTTTGCCCTTGTTTTGTATCAAAAGTTCTAAAAACTCTATCTCTTTTGTCGTGAGAGCGACTTTTGTGCCGTTTTTGTCTATAAAAACTCTGTTTTCGTGGTCATACCCGCCGCAGCTTCCAAGTTCAAGATATTTATCTGAATTTTCCAAAACTCTCGCCGCACACGAAGCCAAAACTTTTATCAAATCCTTCTCTTGTATGGGTTTTAAGAGGTACTCAATCAACAGCAGTTTTATGGATTTGAGGAGATAATCCCTGTCGGAGTATGCGCTCGTTACGACTATCGGGATTGTTTTGTTGCTCTTTCTGATGAGCTCTATAAAGTCCAAACCGTTCATTTTCGGCATTTTGATATCTGTGATGATGATGTCGGGATAGTGCTTCTCGTAAGCTCTCAACGCCTCTTCTCCGTTCCTCGCCTCAAAAACCTCTTTTACGTACAGTTCAAGTACTTTTTTGAAGCTTTTGCGCAGTGCGCCTTCGTCCTCAACGAGCAAAATGGAGCTTTTGGCCAAAGTATCTTCGTGCTGCTTGGATAACATTTTGCATTTCCCCTCTAAAATAAAATAAGTCACTTTTAGCGACCAAAAAAAGCACATATATATTGTAAAATTTAATAATTAAATCTAGTTTAATTTGCCTGTAATATTGGTAAATTAGGCGAAATTGGTTGGTTTGGCACGGGTAAATTCTATTTCTCAAGGAGGAAATGATGAAATTTAACATCAAGTCTTCATGTCTTTGCTCATTCGCACTTTTGGCGGCGGCTACTATGCTGAACGCCCAAAGCAGCGACTCACTGCAAAAGATAATGAAAGAGAGAGGTCTTAGCGAAAGAGATGTTTTGGCTGCTGCTAAAACATACACGCCAAGCGGTATGAAGGACGAATACTATGTGTTCAGTTCGGGTGGTCAGTCGGGACAGGTCATAGTATACGGCGTGCCTTCAATGAGGATATTGAAGTACATCGGTGTATTTACGCCTGAACCTTGGCAGGGATACGGGTACGATGAGGAGTCAAAAAAGATATTGGAAAAGAGCTCCACAAGGGGCAAAACGATAACTTGGGGCGACTCGCACCACCCAAATTTTGCGGAGAAAAATGGCGAATATGTCGGGGATTATCTGTTTATCAACGACAAGGCAAATCCACGAATAGCCGTCATTGACTTGAAAACTTTTGAAACTGTGCAAATAGTCGCAAATCCTGTTTTCAAAAACACACACGGCAGCTCTTTTGTAACGCCAAACAGCGAATACATCTTGGACGCAGCGCAGTTGGCAGCTCCTTTGGAGAACGACTACATTCCTATAGAGATGTATCAAGAGAAGTACAGAGGCGGCGTTACGCTTTGGAAATTTGACTACACAAAAGGCAAAATAGACGAGAGCGCGTCATTTACGCTGGAACTTCCGCCTTATATGCAAGACCTCAGCGATGCGGGCAAGGGTCCATCTTACGGTTGGGCTTTCACAAACAGCTTCAACTCCGAGATGTACACGGGAGGCATAGAGAAGGGGCTTCCACCTTTTGAGGCCGGTATGAGCAGAAATGATGTGGATTACCTGCAGGTTTACAATTGGCAGACTTTGGAGAAATTGTCCAAAGACCCAAAAAGCTACAAAGTGGTAAACGGGCATAAAGTCATCACGATAGAAGCAGCCGTGAAGGCGAACGCTCTGTTTTTGATAGCCGAGCCAAAATCTCCGCACGGAGTTGATGTAACGCCTGACGGCAAATACATCATCATAGGCGGCAAACTTGACACACATATGTCGGTTTATGATTTTGGAAAGATTAAAAAGCTGATTGACGCTAAAGAGTTTGTCGGCAAAGACGGCTATGGCATTCCTGTTTTGGATTTGAAAAAATCGCTTCACGGGCAGTTAGAGTTGGGACTTGGGCCACTGCATACGACATTTGCGCCTCAGGACGGAGTAGCGTTTAGCTCACTTTATGTTGATTCACAAGTCGTCAAATGGAACTTCAGAGAGCTCAAAATCCTTGATAGAGTAAATGTAAATTACAACATCGGACACCTTGACACTATGGAGGGCAAGAGTGCGAAACCTGTCGGCAAATACGCTATCGCCTTGGATAAACTTTCTATTGATAGATTTTTGCCTGTAGGCCCTTTGCACCCGCAAAATCATCAACTCATAGACATAACAAGTCCAAAGATGGAAGTTATATATGATATGCCTATTCCGCTTGGAGAGCCGCACGACGCTGTATCTATAAGCGCGAGTAAGATAAAAGCTATCAAATCGCTTCAAATGGGAACAGACTCCAGAACGGGGCTCAAACACGAAGGCATAACGCTTGCCGGTCAAGAGAGAGTAGAGCGCAAAGGAAATCAGGTCAAAGTGTATATGACAGCCGTCAGAAGCCACTTAAATCCTGAACATCTCACGGTCAATAAAGGCGACAATGTAACTATCTACATCACAAACCTTGAGCGTGCGGTTGATGAAACTCACGGATTTGGTATATCGCAGCTCAACGTCCACGCTTCTATAGAGCCGGGCAAGACTGCTTCTGTGAACTTTCTCGCTGATGTGGAAGGCGTTTTTCCATATTATTGTACAGAGTTCTGTTCGGCTTTGCACTTGGAGATGATGGGTTACCTGTATGTCAAAGATGCCGCCAAAAAGTATCCTGACTACAAAGCCGCCGCTATCTCAAAGCTGAGCAAAGACGACTTGCAAAAAGAGTACAACAAGATAGTAGCCACAAACAGTGCTACTGACGCTGTCATACAAAGTGTTGTGGCGTTTTTGACAAAAAACGGATACGACAAGTACCCTACTATCAAGCAGACGGTAGAAGATGCGCTTGACCAATACGGGCAGATACCGGCTACAAAAGCCAAAGCCGATGCCGCCTACAAAAAAGGCGAGATAGACCAAGCTGTACTTTGGGAAACTCAAGTCTGGCAATATATGGTCAAAACGGCTGATGTCGGCTTGAGGGCTAAAGCGCAGCTTGAGCGTGAGCTTGCCACACCGATGAGCGAAGCGGCTTACAGAGGCGAAGATGCGTTTCACACAGGCGGCTGCAGCGGCTGCCACGTAGTCGGACAGGTAAGTTCGGGTCCTGACTTGACGGGTGCGCTTTTAAGACATGAGAACGGCGAGAAATTTTTGTACGATTTCATTCTCAACCCTGAAAAGCACTACACCAACCCATACATAGACGCTATGATTAAAGCATTTAACTTAAGAATGCCAAATCAAAATATGAAACCTGCAGAGGTTAAGGATATAATAGAATATCTAAAATGGGTAGATGAGAACGCGGGCATATATTAAAGCCTCACACAAAGCGGGTTTTAACGCCCGCTTTGTTTTTATCTTATCGCAAAAGGGTGTTAAAATGAAAAAGTATCAGTTGTTTACGATTAGTGCGCTTGTGATTTTGAGCATATTTTTTACCATTCCGATAGCGGGATTTTACGGCGCTATGGGAAAGATAAAAAGCTACCACGCACAAGAGATATCCCCCTACTCAAAGGTCATTTGGGATATATACAGCCCTTTGCAGTATGTTAGCCAGACAACGCCACGCGAAGCGGCGAACTCTTTAGAAAAGATGATAGAAACGAGTTCTGAAACGGGTATGGCGAGCGTGCCTGTCTGGAGTGTATCTTTGGAAGCTCCGAACTACCCAAAAGACGCTTTCCCAAACGGTATCCCCGTGTTTTTCCATTTTGACGGATTTAGCGGCGAGGTTCACGAGATGAACACGATAAACCACTATATAGGTATGTATCCGATGGAGCGAGGCGCACAGCTTGAGATGTCGCTCATGCCTTATATATTTTTGACGCTTAGCATTTTGATGATAGCTTACTTGTGTTGGAACAGCAAAAGCTCATGGATACTGCTCGTGCTGCCCGCACTCCTGCCTGTCGGGTTTTTGGGCGATTTTGCCATTTGGCTCTACTGGTTCGGACACAATATGCAAGAGTGGGGAGCGTTCAAGATAAAGCCCTTTATGCCGACAGTCTTTGGGGACGGCAAAGTAGCGCAATTTACAACGCACTCATACCCGTCGCTTGGATTTTATCTGCTGCTTGTCATCTCTTTTCTGTGCATTTTGGCGATTTTCTCAAAGCTAAAAGAGCAAAAAATGGTGAAAAGATGAGATTTTTAACCCTTTTGCTTTTCCCTTTTCTGCTGTTCGCCAACCCCTTGCAAGAGGCTATAGACAAAGCCCCAAGCGGCTCAAAGATAGAGCTGAGCGAGGGTAAATACTACGGCAATATCATCATCAACAAACCCCTCATCATAGACGGACTAAACGCCAAAGCGCATATCATCGGCGACAACAAAGGCAGCGTTGTGAGTATAAAAAGCTCAAATGTTATCTTGAAAAACCTCTCAATAAGCGGTTCGGGAGATAGCCACGAGAGCATAGACGCCGCTATTTTGGCTGAAGATGTGAGCGATATAGAGATAGTAAACAACAACATCTCCAACTCGCTTTTTGGCATCAATCTGCAAAAAGTTTCAAACTCCAAAATCACAGACAATTTCATCACCTCAAAGCCTTACGACTTGGGCGTTAGAGGCGACAGTATCGTACTTTGGTACTCTCACGGCAACTTGATAGCGAGAAACCACCTCTACAAATCACGTGATTTGGTGGCGTGGTATTCGGGCAAAAACGTATTTGAGGCGAACCACGGCGAGCTTGGCAGGTATTCGCTGCATTTTATGTACGCTACGGACAACCTCATCAAAGATAACCTTTTTGAGAAAAACTCCGTTGGTGTTTTTTTTATGTATTCGCAGGGCATCAAAGCCTTCAACAACACTATCAAAAACTCTTTGGGTACTTTTGGGCTGGGGCTGGGGCTGAAAGACTGTTCAAATTTTATGATAGAAGACAACAACATCATCTACAACGCACGCGGCGTATACCTTGACCAGTCGCCCTATCAACCCGACACGCTCAACACTTTTCGCGGAAATAAGATTTTGTACAACTCAAATGCGGTGCAGTTTCAGGGGCTGCGGGAAAAGTCGCTATTTAACGAAAATATCTTTAAGGGCAATATGGAGCTGATACTAAGCGACATACCAAAAGAGGACACGCGATATATAGAGTGGAGGGGAAATTATTGGGACGCTTACGAAGGGTTTGATAAAAACGGCGATGGTGTCGGCGACATACCGTACAAGCATTACGTTTACGCCGACAAATTGTGGCTCTACAACGCAAATATCAAGTTTTTTTACGGCTCTGTGGCGATGGATTTGCTAAATTTTTTAGCCAAAATGGCACCTTTTTCGGAGCCTGAACTGATGGCGGTGGACGATGAGCCGCTCATGGGAGCGAAGTTTTGAAAAATATAAGCAGGAGAAAATTTACCGCTTACACCTGTTTTTTTGCCGCTCTGTTTGTCGGCGGGATTTTTGCCGCACCACGATTGTACGCCAAAAAAACACCTCTGCGACCGCCCGGCGCTTTGGAGGAGAGAGAGTTTTTGGCTACCTGTATCAAGTGCGGGCAGTGCGTGCAAGTCTGTCCTTATCACAGCCTGTCCATGTTTGACATCACGCAGTTAAATTCTATCGGTACGCCGTACATTGACGCAAGAAAGCGGGGCTGTTACCTGTGCGACCTCTTCCCGTGCGTGCTCGCCTGTCCGACGGGCTCTTTGCGCCACGACATCACGAGCGCCGCAGACGTGAGTATGGGCGTGGCGTTTGTCAAAGATATGCAGAGCTGCCTCACTTACAAAAAGCAAAGAGTGGCGAGCGAGGATTTGGCGCAAATACTAAAACACTCAAACAAAAACGACAGAGAAGCCCAAACGCTTGAGCGTGTCGGCGGGTATATCGGTGAGGAGTGTTCTATCTGCGCCAATATGTGTCCTTATCCGCAACGTGAGCAGGCTATCGTGATGTTTGAGAGCAGTGAGGGCGCTGTGCTGCCAAAGATAGAGAGTAAATGCGTTGGGTGCGGAGTTTGTGCTGAGCTTTGCCCGAGCGGGGTTATCAGTGTGATACCACGCAAAAATTATGAGGAGATTTACAGATGAGAAAGATTTTATTGGTCGTTATAATGTTCATATATGTTGGGTGCGGGGACAAAAAAGAGGCAAACAACGAAGAGAGTCAGCCGCAAATCACGATAACTCCAAACGCTATAAATCTTGACGACACCTCCCTGCCCGCAAGTTACGATATGGACGGCAACAAAAGGGTAAACTTGGCGATAGACGGCGAAGATAGCATCTTGACAAGAGAGCTTGGCGCACGTGCGTCCGTCAAAAACAATTACGATAAGGTAAGCAAAGAGCTTTTAGGCAAAAGGCTTAGCCGAAACTACTTTTTGAAATGCTCCTCCTGCCATGATGATTACGCTAACGGCGTTGTGGGGCCATCACTTTTGAACAAAAGCTCGGCTGAGATATTTGATATGATAAAAGCGTACAAAACCCGCTCCGCCAAAAACGTCCTGATGGAGTATCTCGTATCGCAGATGGGGGACGAGGAGATACGTTCCTTAGCTGACGAGATAGCAAGTTTTAACGCCAAAGTGAGGACGCAAAATGAAAGCAGGTAAGACAATAGCCGCCTTTATCTGTGCTTCTTTGGCTGTTTTTATGGTGTATATCTTTCTCACAAAAGAGGGCGGATATATAAGCTCTGATGAGATAGCCGCAGCGCAGAGTGAGCCGCAGAGTGCTGCTGAGGGCATAAACGAGCAGGAAAAACAGCTCTTTGACTTGCAAAAAAGCGTTGCGGAGGTCGGCAGCAAAAAGACAAGCCATCTTTACGCCTCCAAATGTTCCGCTTGCCACGGCAAAAACGGCGAGGGGAGATTTAGCGACAAAGGTGAGATTATTTTCCCAAAGATAGCAGGCTTAAAGCAGACGTTTATCTTGCAAAGGCTTGAACTTTACAAGCAAGGCAGCGTTCCAAACCCGCTTATGAAGCCTCTTTTGACGAACATCAACGATGAGGATTTGAAACTCTTAAGCCTTGAAGTATCACGATTTGAGATGAGCGATGAATAAATACAAAACGCAAGCCACTATCGCAAATACGCCCTTTCTCTCAACGTTTATATCTGAAAACAAAGAGGGCAAAAAGCGACTTGGCGTGCGATTTTACCGCTGGAGCAGCGTCATATGCGTAAACTTGCTGTTTTTCCTCTCGTACAAGATAGACTTGCAAGTGCTAGAAGGCACTCTCAGCGGCTCAAGACTGCTCGGATTTCACCTCATAGACCCGTTTATATCGCTGCAAATGTTTTTGGCACATCACACCCTTCACATCAACCTCATCATCGGCACAGCAACCATCGTGGCGTTTTATTTTATAGCGGGCGGGCGGGCTTTTTGCTCGTGGATTTGCCCTTATGGTATTCTCGGCGAGGTTTGCGAGAGAATACATAAAGTTTTAATTAAGAAAAAGATTATAAAATCTCACAACTTTAATCCTAAAGTCAAATACATCTTTTGGGCATTTTTCCTTTTTTTGGCGTATTTTGCGGGGTATTTGGTGTTTGAGCTGATAAACCCTGTCGGCATTTTGAGCAGAGCGATAGTCTACGGCTGGAGTTTGGCTCTTGTTTTTGTCGTCCTTCTTTTGCTGTTTGAGATTTTTTTCTCACAGCGGTTTTGGTGCAGATACGTCTGTCCGATAGGCACAACATACAGCTTTTTGGGCTGGCTCGGCGCGACAAGGATAAAATGGACGTCCAAATGCGACCATTGCGGTGTCTGCTCCGATGTGTGCGTAACGCCTCACGTTTTGGGCATCACGAAGAGCAAAGAGGGCACAAAAGATGAGATACTGCTTTACAGCGGGGATTGTACATTGTGCGGAAGATGTGTTGAGGTTTGCCACCAAGACGCGCTTTGTTTTTCATCAAAACTAAAGAAACTTATATGATACAGATAGACAATTTGAGCAAAAAATTTGGCAGTTCGTTCGCCATCAAAGATATCAATCTTAGCTTGCAAAAAGATGAGAGCGTTATCATCATGGGGCAAAACGGAGCGGGCAAAACGACGCTCGTGCGCTCTATATTGGGCGAGTATATACCAAGCAGCGGAAGCGTAAAGATAGAGGGGGTAAACCCTCTCAAAAACCGTCAGGAAGCGTTAAAACACATCGCTCTTGTGCCGCAGCTGCCGCCACCCGTAAAACTTAGCGTCAAAGAGTTGATACACTACGCCGCAAGCTCAAGCGGGGCAGATGAGGGCAAGATATTTTCACTGTGTCAAGATATGGAGCTTGACCTAAGGGAGCATACAAAAAAGCTTTTTTTCAAACTCTCGGGTGGTATGAAACAAAAACTCTTGATAGCCATAGCGTTGGCACGAGAGCCAAATATATTTATATTTGACGAGCCTACAGCAAACTTGGACGTTGAGGGAAGGAATTCATTTTGCAAACTCATCAATTCGTTCAAAGAGGGGCGTTTGCTGCTGTTTATAAGCCATAGAATTGAAGAGATAAAAACTCTGGTAAATCGTAAACTTGAAATGGATTTAGGAAAGGTGATAAATGATGAGAAGATTTAGTAAATTGTTGGTTTTGTGTCTGCTGTTTTTGAGCGGCTGCGATAGCAAGATAGACACGAGTGCGAAAGATGTGAAGTTGGACAGAGATGTCTGCGAGCGTTGCAAGATGGTCATCAGCGACAAGGATTATAACGCTCAAGTGGTAAACCCCAAAGATGGCAAACGCTACTTTTTTGACGACATCGGGTGTGCGCTCTTGTGGATTGACGAACAAAAGATAGAGTGGGCGTCCGTCGCTGCGATATACGTAGCAGACGCCGATACTACGAAGTGGATAGACGCAAAAGCGGCTTTTTACACTGACGGCGCAAACTCTCCGATTAGGTTTGGTTTTGCGGCGCACGCAAAAGCGCCTGAGGGTGAACACAGGAGCTTTTCGCAAGTTGTCAAAAGTGTGCTTGAGATAAAAGAGGAGAGAATGAAAGCACGTATGGCTGGCACCTCCGACACGATGCAAGGACACATGCACGATGACCAATCTATGCCTCATCATCACCATTGACATCAAGGAGTCCCTGCGCTCCCGTTGGTTTTTGCTCTACAGCGTTATATTTGGCGGCGTTATCGCGCTTTTCTTTATCGCCGGAGTTACAGAGTCCAGAGTGCAGGGATTTAGCGGGCTTGGCAGGCTTTTGCTGCTGTTTATAGAAACCTGCATCGTGATACTGCCCATATTTATCCTGATAAGCACCGTAAGGGCGATAGCAGGCGATAGAGACAGCAACGTGCTTGAATACCTTCTCTCATTTCCCGTATCTTTGAAAGATTACTATCTTGGCAGGTTTATAGGGCGGTTTATCTGCGTGGCTATACCCATCTTGGGGGCTTTGGCGTTGGCGCTCGTGTGGGCTGCTCTTAGAGGTGCAGATATCCCGTGGGGGCTGTTTTTTTACTACATAGCCCTTTTGGTGGCTCTTATCATCAACTTTTTGGGATTTAGCTTTTTCATCTCATCGCTCGTCAAAAGTCAAGAGGCAGCACTTGGCATATCGTTTTGTTTGTGGCTTTTGCTGATGGCTTTTATAGATATTTTGCTCATAGGCGCACTCAGCCGCGGCATAGCCAGCCCTGAGCTTATATTTTCACTCGCACTTGTAAATCCTCTACAGGTTTTCAGGGTGGGGGCTATCTCGCTGTTTGACCCAAATCTCACCGTCATAGGACCTGCGGCGTTTTTCATCTTGGACAGTTTTGGCAAGACATTTTTCTCACTCTACGCGGTGATATACCCGATATTTTTAGGGGCTGTTTTCGGCTCGCTCGGGTTTTTGGCGTTTAAGCGAAAAGATTTGGTGTAAGCACCCTCATTGTCATTCACCCACCTCCGTCATTGCGAGCCTGTAATCAGGCGTGGCAATCCATACGTTAATTCGTAATTGCAAGCAAAGACGACCCCCCCATTGTCATGGCTCCGCCTGCGAAGCATCTGTGTTAATTTGGTAGTTAATTCCCCTCCTGTGGAGGGGTGTCCGTAGGACGGGGTGGTTTTGTATTGCATTGTATTGCAAAAGAAAGATGGATTGCCACGTCGCTTCGCTCCTCGCAATGACGGGAGGGGTAGGAAAACAAACCACTCTACTTTTTTAATTTAATATCATTAAAAAATAAACATTACTTTTATTTATAATACTTTTTAAGTTTATTTTTCTTAATTTGAAAGTATAATAATAGATAAATTTATTCTAAAAAAGGATTTTTGTATGACCGATATCGTCAAACTTTCAACAGTGCTGCTTACATCTTGTAGTAGTTCAAGCCCAAAAGGCTCGCATGTGAGCTTTTGCGACTTTGATGTAAACAAAACTTTGAGGAAATAACAGTGAAAAAATTAATATTTTTAATGTTTTTGATAACATCATCGTTTGCCAATTACGGGTTAGAATACAAAGAGGAGAAAGTTGCAGACAAAATAGAAGGGCTTTGCACCGGCGGGTGGTTTGTTTTCACAGCTGATTTATATAAAAATATTTCGTCAAAGATTGATATAACTTTTGATTTTGGTATGCCAAACGGACGTTTTTGTAAAAGTGACGGGTGGATATTTTATATTAACGATAGCAGCAGTACGCCTGCCGGAACATATCCTGTTTATATAACATATACGGGCACGGCAGATAGTCATGAGATGGACGATAGCACCGTTAGTCTTTTTTTAAGCACAGGGTATATTAACAATAATATAAAAATAGAAGGCGTAACTTTGAGAGAGTTAGATGCCTTAGAAAATGGATATTTTGGTGATGTTGTTTATAGCGGAGTAGGCAAAGCCACATTCAATC
>JAITNC010000003.1 GCA_031290675.1 Campylobacteraceae bacterium
TCAAACTTCAAAAGCCCCGCTATAAGCCTGATAAGCGTTGTTTTCCCCGCTCCATCAGGCCCTACAACCCCTGTGATTTCGCCCTTTTTGGCAAAAAAACTTATATCTTGAAGAGCCGGGCTCTTAGCGCCCTTAAACTGTTTTGTGAGTTTTACAGCCTCAATGGCTATCATTTTTTCAGCTTTATCGTTACAGGCATTCCTTGTTTTATCTTTTTGTCGGGATTTTGCAGTAAAACCCTAAAATGATAAACAAGGTCAGACCTAAGCTCCATCGTTTCAATATTTTTGGGTGTGAACTCGGCAAGAGGCGATATATAGCCTACTATGCCCTCGTAAGGCTCTTTTCTCACATCAGCATACACAAAAACCTTATCGCCTTGCGAGATAAGCCCAAGATAAGGCTCGTCCACATACGCCCTCACCCAATACTCTTCCTGTTTTGCTACTTCAAAAACCCTCTCCCCCGGGTTTGCGATAGCGCCCTCCTCTTTCAACCTCGCCAATATAACGCCATCAACGGGGGATTTTAAAACGCTGTCCTCCAAATCTTGCGAAGCCGCCCGCAGCGTTGCTTCAAGCGATAATACAAGTGCGGCTTGAGCGTCTATATCCTCTTTTTGATAACCGTTTTTGCGCAACAGATAAACAGAGTAAGCCTTTTGCGTCAAGCCGCGAGCCGCCTCAAGTTTATATTGGGCATTTAGATAAGCCTCTTTTGAAGTTGCGTTGTACTCGTAAAGCAGCTCTTGCCTTAAAAACACATCTTCCATCAGCTTGCGATTTGCTTCCGCCTCCTCAAACGCCCCCAAAGCTTCCTCTATCTCCTCTTCTCTGAAACCGTTTTTGAGTTTGGAGAGTTTTATCTTCTCAGCCTCCAATCTCGCTGCTACCTCGTCTATATTGTTGTGTAGATTTTTACTGTCCAAAGCAGCCAATACCTCATCTTTTGTTACGCTATCGCCCTCATCTTTGAGTATGCTTTCTATCTTGCCCAAAAAGCGAAATCCGAGATTTACGGTTCTTGTATCCACATTGCCGTAAAACAGGAGCTCTTTGGACTTGAAATCCTTGTAAACATACACAAATACCAAGACTATGGCAAAGACAAAAAACACTGCTGTCAATAAATACTTCCTCATAATATCTCCTCAATGTCTTGTAAAATGATATAATAGCGAAATTTGTTTTATTTTTGTTTTAAAACAGACATTTTAAATTTTTTAAATAAATAATAAAGGTTTTTAAAAATGGTTGGTGTTGATATAGTTGAGATAAAACGATTTGAAAATTTTTTGGAAAAATTCGCCGAAAAAGCGCTTGAAAAATACTTGGACAAAGAGGAGATGAAGCTTATCAAAAACGCTCAAAGTGCGGCTGGATTTTTTGCGGCAAAAGAGGCTGTGTCAAAAGCTCTCGGGCTTGGCATATCAAAAACGTGCGGATTTCACGATATCAAAATATACAAACTTCCAAACGGCGCACCCTCTTTCACGCTCTCATCACATCTTGTTAAGACTTTCAACATCAAATCCGTATCGCTTTCCATAGCGCATGACGGAGGGTTCGCCATAGCTGCCGTGATAATAGAAGGCGAACCGATAGAAAAACAAAAACTTGAGCATTGATACATATATGTGTGTAAAAACTACTCACTTTGGGTGGTCAGCTGAAAAAAAACAAACAATACCACTAATATGTATATGTATAAACTACCCGCCGCCGACGAACCTTAAAAGCTCCACTTTGTCGTTTTCTTTAAGCTTGTAAGTTGTCCAGTTAGCCTGCTTGACGACATTCATATTGACAGCCGCTGCCATCACTTTGCCTTCTATTTGAAGCTCTTTTATCAGCTCGCCTATAGTTTCAACCCCGCTCTCCAACTGCTCGCCGTTTACAAATAAAATCATATTTAAGCCTTTTGAAATCTTATCATACTAAACCGCTCGCCCAAAAATGACGGGTCTATCAACTGCAGAGCTTTGCCGAGTTCCATTCGGTATTTGTTTTCGCCGACACTGTTTTTCAAAATCTCCAAAAGCTCCGTAAGCCCAAACTCCACAAGCGCTTTTGACTGCGCACAAAACGCTGTCTCTTTGAAACCAACAGCCTCAAAAGCGTCTTTGAGATACGAAAAATTGACATCATAAGTCAAATCGCTTTTTTTGTACAGCGAGTGTAAACTCAGGTCTTTCAACTTCTCATTTTTAGCGTATTTTGTCAGCGAAAAAAACGGATATGTTTTATGCCCTTGATACACACGCAGGCTTATGTCGCTGCGAACGCCCTTTTGACCGTAGTCAAACGTGATAAATTCGCATTTTTTTATTGAGCGAGAGAGGTTGAGCGCGAACTCTTCGTATCCTGTTGCGATTTCGCCCGTAGTGACGCCGTACTTGTCGCACAACTCTTTTGTTTTACCCTTTATCTCGCCAAAAAGTGCTTCGTGACCCTCCATATAGAGCATCTTGCCGCCCTTTACCACTTCACAGGCAAATGCGTCAAAAAGCTCGTTTGATACGACAAAAGCCTCATCGCAAAAAAACTCTTTCAAACTCTTAAACCAGCTAAATTTTACCGCATCGCCAAAAGCTTCATAAAGGTATTTTTCCTGCGCTTTTTGCAAAATCTCCAAAGGCTCTATGATGACGAAAGTCAGCGTTTTTAAAAGCTCGGGTTTGAGAGTGTAGACAAACTGCGCTATATCCGCACTCAAATACCCATGATGAGCGCCTATCTCAACAACACAGGCTCTTTTTGACAAAAATCCGCTCTCTATCAAACTAAGAAGCCTTTTAGCTATCGTGCCTCCAAAAAACATAGAAGTGGTTACGGAAGTCGCAAAATCGCCCTTTTTGCCGATAATGGGCATTGAGGCGTAGTAACCGCCCTCGCCGTAAAGCCACTCGCCCATATATTCGCCGAAAGGTATCATCAAATGCTGCCAAGTGCCTTTTCAAAGCGTGCAAAACCTTCGTCTATCTCCTCTTTTGTTATAGTAAGAGGAGGTAAAAATCTAAGTGTATTTCTGCCCGCTTTCAACACCAAAACGCCGTTCGCAAAGCCTGCTTTTATGATTTTCGCTACCAATTCGCCATTTGCGCATTGCAAGCCTCTCATAAATCCAATGCCTGTTGTGGCGAGGAAAATGTCCGAATGATTTTTGACCTGCTCTTGAAGTTTTTTGTCAAAATACTCTATGCTTGCGCCTAAAAATCCCTCTTTGTAGTACGATTCCAATATATCAAGCACTTCAAGTCCCGCTCTTGTGCTCAGAAAATTTCCGCCGAAAGTGCTTCCATGGTCGCCTGTTTTAAAGACATCTTTGTGCTTCGTCATCACAGCCCCTATCGGAACGCCGCCGGCTAAACCCTTCGCCAACGTTACGATATCAGGCTCTATGCCGTAAAGCTTGGCTGAGAGAAACTCGCCGCTTCTAAAAACGCCCGATTGCACCTCGTCAATGATAAGCAGCAACTCTTTTGAGCGCAAAAATGCGGCTAAATCCTGCACCTCTTTTTTGTCAAACGCCTGCACGCCGCCCTCGCCTTGTATGAGTTCTATCATAACGCCTACAGTTTCATCGTCTATCGCCGAGTAGATATCTTTTATCTGACTTTTGTGTTCAAACCCCGCCGGATACGGACTGAACGCCTCTTGATGAAAGCTGTCCTGCCCTGTAGCTTTGATAGTAGTTATCGTTCTGCCGTGAAACGAATGCTCAAGCGTCAAAACCTTGAAACGTTTGTTTTTGAACTTGTTTTGACCGTATTTTCTCGCTATTTTTATAGCGCCCTCGTTCGCTTCCGCACCGCTGTTACCGAAAAAAACTGCCATATCAAGACCGCTAAGCTCCACCATCTTTTTCGCTAATTTCGCCTGTGGTTCTATCAAAAATAGATTTGATGTGTGCGTCAAATGGCTCACCTGCTCATATATAGCCGCCGCCACTTGAGCGTTTCCGTGCCCAACGCTTGCTACGCCGATACCGCTCGTGAAGTCTATATAATCCTTGCCGTCTTCATCAAAAAGCGTAGCATTTTGCCCGCTTTTGAAATTTACATAATTTCTAGCGTATGTCTGTAAAACATACTTTTTATCCATCTCTTCCAAAGTCATTTTCTCTCCTCAAAGTTAGCCAAGTTTTGGCAATTTCCATTTTTTATAATACGCCAAAAGCCTCAAAACCACGCCCGCTATAAACACAGCAAGACTGCTAAAAAAGCTTATCACGCCAAACTCGCTCAACACATACATCGCGAGCGATATGATGATAGACACTGTCGCATAAAATTCGCTGACCAAAAAAAATGGGATTCTATTTAGCAGTATATCCCTCAAACAGCTGCCGCCGACAGCGGTTATAAGAGAGAGCATAATAATACCAAAAATATTAAATCCCGCTTCAATTCCCACCAAAGAACCCGATATGGCAAACGATACAAGCCCCAAAGTATCACTTACCACAAAAGCTGTCGTCTGCTCAAGCTTGTCGTGCCTGTTCAGCTTCAGAAAAATAGCAAATATCACGACGCAGATGACCAAAAACGTGGGCATGATATGCGTAAAAGTGTAAGGCACTTTATCGGCGATAGTATCTCTCGTGATACCGCCGCCAAGAGCCGTCAAAAACGCCGCTATAAAAATACCGAGCACATCAAGTTTCTCTTTCGCCCCGATATAAAATCCGCTAAGCGCAAACGCTATGATTCCAAATATCTCCGCTATCTCAAAAATACTCATTCAAGCACGCCTCTGACAAAAAATAACGAGATTATAGCCAATATGTGCCTGTTTTTTTATAAATAAGGCGTATAATCGCATATAACTTATACAAAGGAGTTGTTTATGAAACCTTTTAATTACTACAATCCTGTAAATATCATCTTTGGCAACAAACAGTCTGCAATAGGCGATATCTTAAAGGCTGACGGGCATAAAAAAATCTTGCTCACTTACGGTAAATCCTCTATCAAAAAGACGGGTCTTTATGATGAGATTTGCGAAGCTTTAAACAAAGCCGGCATAGAGTTTGTGGAGCATAGCGGCATCAGCTCAAATCCTCTGCTTTCACACGCAAGAGAGGGTGTGCAAAAAGCTAAAGGTACGAGTGCGATACTCGCTGTCGGCGGCGGGAGTGTCGTGGACGAGAGTAAAGCCATAGCAGCAGCCGGCGGAAGCGGCTTGGACGTTTGGGAGTTGTACGAAGGCAAAGAGGTAAGCGCGGCGCTATCTTTGTACGTCATACTCACGCTCTCAGCTACGGGAAGCGAGATGAATTGCGGTGCGGTTTTGACAAATGAGCAGACAAAAGAGAAGCTCTCTTTCGGCACGCCGCTTGTTTACCCGAAAGTATCTATCGTAAATCCCGCTCTTACGTTTACACTGCCTGAAAATTATCTTGTTTACTCGGCTGTTGATACCATAGCGCACGTTATAGAGGGCTATTTTACGGCTGAGGAGCACCCGACGCTTATCAACCGTTTTTGCGAAAATATCATAAAAAGCGTTATTGAAACAACCGAGAAAATCCTGAAAAACCCAAAAGATTTAGATGCCAGAAGTGAGTTCGCTCTCTGCTCTACGTGGGCGCTGAACGGCTTGAGTGTTCTTGGCACGGGTGGAGGTCGGTTCCCAAACCACATGATAGAACACTCCCTGAGCGCTATATACAACGTCCCGCACGGAGCGGGGTTGGCAGTAGTGATACCTGCGTGGCTCAAGTGGTTTTACAAAAATACAAAAAACGCTCAGGTGGTGAGATTTGCCAAAGAGATATTTGGCAAAGATAATGCCGATGAGGGTATATCCGCACTTGAGGCGTGGTTTGTGAAGATAGGCGCACCCGTAACATTGCGAGAGCTTGATATAGACAAAAATGATATAGACAAAATAGTCAAAAATGTAGTTAGCGTAGCTCCGAGGTGGGGATTGGGCGAAACTTACACGCCGCAGGCACTCAAAGAGATATTGACTTTGGCGATTTGACGTTGAAAATATTAAAAAAAATACATCAAAAATTTATACTAAATATAGTATTTTTTTACACTCTTTCCATATAATAGTTATAAGATATTATATTGGGAGAATATTAATGATGAGAAAATTCTTGTTTGCATATATAGTAAGCGTAACGCTTGCTTTTGGCGTAGGAAATGAGATAACACCAACCATAGGCGGTGTACACCCATTTAGTTCAAATAATTTTGACGACCACACCACATATGGTGTAAGGCTTGGACTTGGGGTAAATGACTCTTTTGTCGACCAAGTAGAGTTGGGGTATGACTATTCTCACGATGTGAAACACGATACCTTTGGAGATAAAGCGAGCTTTAACAGACTTTATTTAAATGTCTTGAAAGAGTTAAATGTTTCAAATAAAACCAAACTGTATGCTCTTGTAGGCTTGGGACACGAGGATATCTCCCACGCTTCGGACGATGACGGCGCTTTTGGACAATATGGCGCGGGGCTTAAGTATTATTTCAACGAATACCTCGCACTCAAAGGCGAAGTAAGACACGCTTTGAAATTTGACGACGGTAAAAGCAATATGTTCTTTACGGTTGGTCTTGCTTTCTCCATAGGCGGGCGTGAAAAAGCTCCTGCGATCGTGGAAGCACCTGTAGATATCACCGTCTCTGAACCCGCAAAAGCGGCGGAAGAGTTGAACGGGTTGGAAAAAACTATTATCAAGACATTTGAACTAAGTACAAGCGAAAAAAGACATTTTAATTTTGACTTTGACAAAGCTCAAATATTGACAAGTGACAAAGATGTGGCTAAACTTATAGCCGAGGATTTACAAAAGTATGGAGATATAAGGCTTAGAGCAGAAGGACATGCCGATATCACGGGCAGCAAATGGTACAACCTGCAACTGTCTCAAAAACGAGCCGATGCTGTCAAAAAAGAGCTTAATGAAAATGGCATTGACCTCTCACGCATAGACAGCGAGGGCTGTAGTTCTGAGCGACCTCTCAAGCCGAACGATACAGAAGAAGGAAGAGCTGAAAACAGGAGAGTTGAGGTTGTTTTTGTCGCTCCGATAACATACTTTGAGCTTGGTAGCGCAAAGCTGTTGGATGAGGGTGAAAAAATGATAAAAATCATAGCTGACAATCTAAAAGGTTATGATGAAGTCAACATCAAAACAGAAGGCTATACGGACTCCATAGGCAGCAAATGGTACAACTTGGAACTATCTTGGAAGCGTGCTAATGCCGTAAAAGACAAGTTGGTTGAGTATGGCATCAAACCCGGCAAAATTTCAGCCAAAGGATTTGGCGAGGCTAAGCCTATCAAATCAAACGATACCGAAGAGGGAAGAGCAGCAAACAGGAGAGTTGATATCGTATTTGTCAATCCAGAAAGATAAAAAGCGAATGTGCGGATCAACACCCGCACATTCAAAAAATTTCGCAGTTTACTTTTAACTTTTAATATATCAAGGAGGATATTATGTCCAAAGAAGAGACCAAAAGCGGTGCAAGCGCCAACAAGATAAAAGAGCCACCTGTATTATTTAACAATACCCAAGCTATCATCAAAAAGTTGTCTACTATTTTAGACGCTCCCGTGCTTACTTATTGGAACAGCTATCGAGGCGGCATTTGTCATAACGATGTTTTCGTGCTTTACGAGATACTTGAGAGTATCGGCAAACAAGAAAAAGTTTACCTGTTTATCAACAGCAGCGGCGGCAACGGCAAATCAAGCTCACGAATGGTCAATCTTCTACGCCAATACTCAAATAAAATCATAGCTATCGTACCTCTTGAGAGTGCCTCTGCCGCTACGATGCTAGCTATCGGTGCGGACGAGATACAGATGGGACCGCTTGCGTTTTTAACCGCTGTAGACTCATCTTTGAC
>JAITNC010000105.1 GCA_031290675.1 Campylobacteraceae bacterium
TCCTTTTTTGTTTTGCCAATTTTATTATAATCAAACTTATATGTGTGTTATGTTGTGAATACCGCCACCGTCATTGCGAGGAGCGTAGCGACGTGGCAATCCATCTTTCTTGTGTAATACAATGTAATACAAACACAGATGCTTCGTCTACGCTCACGCATGACGTAAGAGTGGATTGCCACGCCGCAGTCACAGGCTCGCAATGACGGAGGGGGTGGCTTGAGCATATCAAATTTATGTTTCTATGGCACAGATATTTTGCACCAAGACGAGGCAGGGAGTAGAGCCGAATAATACGAACTGGTATATGACGACGCTGGCGAGCACTCAACGATGTATTGGTGCAAAAGAGCAAGCCAGAAAACATAAAAGGTGGCTTGGAAAATATCAAATCAAGTTACCCATATATCTTTTTTAACTTTCCTATGTTACTCACACTGTTTAACAGCAGCATATCCGCCACTACAAGTGCGCTCATAGCGTTCGCTACGATACTTCCGCGCACTGCTATGCAAGGGTCGTGTCTGCCTTTGAGTCCAAACTGTACGCATTCGCCGTTTGTATCTTGCGTGGATTGCTCTAAAAATATAGACGGCGTGGGTTTGAAGTGTACTTTGAGGTCTATGTCGTTACCGTTGCTGATGCCGCCCAAGATGCCGCCTGCGTGATTGCTCAAAAAGCCCTCTTTGTCCATCTGGTCGTTGTTTTGGCTGCCGAGCAGTTTTGAGGCGTTTACGCCCTCTCCTATCTCTACAGCTTTTGCGCCGTTGATGCCCATAAGTGCGGACGCTAAGGCGGCGTCAAGCTTGCCATAAAGCGGCTCTCCAAGTCCAATGGGGGCGTTTATGATTTTTACATATGCGCAGCCGCCGATGGAGTCGTGTGCCGCTTTGGCACTCAAGATAAGCGTTTTTTGGGCTTCCTCTTTTGCCCCGTCAAGGGCGAAAATCTCGCTCGTTTTAGCAAAGTCAAAATCCAAACTCTCAGCCTCAACCCCGCCTATGGAAAATATACCACTCAACACTTGCACGCCAAACTCGCCAAGCAGTTTTTTGGCTATCGCTCCAGCCGCCACTCTCGCCGCTGTTTCGCGTGCGCTGCTTCGTCCCCCGCCTCTGTAGTCCCTGATGCCGTATTTGTAAAAATATGTAAAGTCGGCGTGGGAAGGGCGAAAGAGGGATTTTATACTCTCATAATCGCTTGATTTTTGATTTTCATTGTAGATGATGAGGGCTATGGGCGAGCCTGTGCTGACCCCCTCAAAAACGCCGCTCAGTATCTCCACTTTGTCGCTCTCTTTTCTGGCTGTGGCGAACTTTGAAAGTCCGGGTCGGCGTTTGTCCACTTCGCTCTGGATATAACTCTCGTTTACCTCAAGCCCTGCCGGTACGCCGTCTATGACGCACCCTATCGCCGCTGCGTGTGATTCGCCGAAAGTCGTTACACGAAATCTTGTGCCAAAACTGTTCACTTTATCTCCTTGGCGAGTATCTCCAAAGCTTGCTCAGCCGCACCCTGCTCAGCCTCTTTTTTTGTGCCGCCTTTTGAGCGGGCTAACTCTCGCCCCCGCAGCACGACAGCCATCTCAAACTCTTTTTTGTGGTCAGGTCCAAATGAGCGCAGGAGCGTATACTCGGGTGTAACGCCAAAATGCGCTTGTGTCAGCTCTTGGAGTGTGGTCTTGTAGTCGCGGAAAAGCGTTTCTATGTCTATCTTCGGGTAGACGCTCTCCAAAAGTTTTGTTACTACCTCTTTCACGCTCTCAAGCCCGCTCTCAAGGTATATAGCGCCCATCAACGCCTCAAAAGCGTTTGATAAAAGCGAGGCTTTATTTCTGCCTTGATTGTTCTCCTCGGCGGCTGAAACAAGTATGTATTCGCCGATTTTTATCTTTAAAGCCAGATGTGCAAACCCTTTTTCACTCACGAGCGAGGCTCTGAGCTTGGAGAGCTCGCCCTCGGGCTTTGTGGGGAACTTCGTATAGAGGTATTCGCCCACGACCAAATCCAGTACAGCGTCGCCCAAAAACTCCAATCTCTCGTTGTTTTTGGTTTTTGTATAACTTTTGTGTGTGAGGGCTTGGGCTATAAGCTCGCCATCTCTGAACTTATAACCCAAACACTTTTCAAGTTTATCAAAAGATTTTCTCATTTTACACCTTTGGCGCGAAGTTTTTCAGCCTCGCTTTTGGCTATCTCATCGCATTTTTCATTTTCGGCGTGTCCGTTGTGTCCTTTGACCCATTTGGTTTTTATGCTGTGGCTTTTTGATACCTCAACGAACTCTATCCACAAATCAGGATTTTTAATTTTAACAAACCCTTTGGCTATCCACCCTTTAAGCCACTCGGAGATGCCTTTCGTAACATAGCTTGAGTCGCTCACTACTTCTATATTGCACGGCTCTTTCAGGGCTTTTATGCCTTCTATGACGGCTTTGAGTTCCATGCGGTTGTTTGTGGTATTGTCCTCGCCGCCGCTGACTATCTTCTCTTTGTCTTTAAAGCGCAATATAGCGCAGTACCCGCCAAATCCCGGGTTGCCCAAAGATGAGCCGTCGCTAAAAAGAGTAATACTTTTCATATTCGCTTTTTATGAGAGATGGTGAGATGTGCGGGCTTTTGAGCGCATAACACGACGGGCATCTGTAAAAGTGCATAGGAAAAGTACCTTTACAGCTATCACACGTGTACTCAAAACTAAGCATCGCTTTTGTGTAGCCCGCTTTTTTGAGATACGCCAAAATCTCCAGTTCAAATAGTGGTTTTTCGCTCAGCTCGCCCTCGCCTTTGGCCGCCAGCACAGCCAAAATCAGCGGGTCTTTTGAGCCTTTCAAAACAGCAGTGTCGCTCTCCCACAAAAGGTCTAAAATACTCTTTGAATTTATCCGCTCCAACTCTACGCCAAAGCCCTCTTTTTTCGCAAACTCAAAGAGTATGCGTCCGACTATCGGCTCTTTTGCGGCAAGCTCGGATAATACATCGTATTTTTGCTGATTTGTTTTGGAGTTGTCGCTCAAGGCTTGAAGGGCTTTGACAAAAATCTTCTCATTTCCCACCTCTGCCCCCAACTCTTCCAGTGCGTCCAGCACTTCAAGCGACCTTGCGTACTCTTTCAACTGCTCATATATCACCGTCAAAAGTTTGAGTGCCTCTTTGTGCCTCGGATATATCCTCAAAAGCTCCACAAAAACGTCTGCGCTTCGTCTTAAAAATCCCGCCTTAAAGTACGTCTTGCCAAGCTCAAATAAAAAATACTGCTTCTCTTCTTTGTTTTTCACACGTTTGAGTGCGATGAGGTAGATACCGATGGATTTTTCGTATTCGCCGCTTTTTGAGTATGAGTGCGCCAAAAGCCCCAAAGATTCGCTTGATATGCTAAACTCATCAAGCAGTTTTTTGTACTCGCTGTCGTCCGCCATAACCTCAAAACGCTTGATAAACTGCTCTATGTTGTAACGCTCTTCTTTGCTCTTAAACACACCCCATGAGTAGTTCAAAAAAGCGATGATAAATACTATCGCAAAAAATATAATAATGCCGAGAATAGGGTCGCGATATTCTAAAAACAGAGTATCCAACTGTGCTGCCTTTTTATAAAATGAAGCTCAATTATAGCAAAGACAAGCTAAGAGGTAGTATAATTTTATTTATGATAGACCAAGCTTCCGTAGAAACATTAAAGCAGCGAATAGACATTGTGGACATCATCGGCAGTTATCTTGAGCTTAAACGCAGCGGCGCAAATTTCAAAGCAGTGTGCCCTTTTCATGATGACACGACGCCGAGTATGCACATAAGTCCGGCCAAACAGATATACCACTGTTTTGCGTGCGGTGCGGGCGGGGACGCCATAAAATTTGTTATGGAGTATGAGAAGCTGAACTACCCCGAAGCGATGGAGAAAGTGGCGGCTCTGAGCAACTTCACGCTGACTTACACGAAGGACGATTATAACCAGAGAAGCGACAAAAAGATACTGGAGCAGTTAAACCTCTTTTTCACGCAAAATCTTGACAAAATGCCGCAAGCCAAAGAGTATCTCAACCAACGAGGTATCGGACAATCCTCCATACAAAAGTTTGAGATAGGCTACGCGCCGGCTTCTCACACAACGCTGAACTTTTTGAGAGCACAGTTTTTGGCGATGAAAGACGCTATAGAAGTGGGCGTTGTGGGTATCGGCGAACACGGCGGCGAGTATGCGAGGTTTATTGAGCGTATAACTTTTCCTATCTATTCGCCGAACGGCAAGATAAGCGGATTTGGCGGGCGCACCATCACAAATCACCCCTCAAAATACATCAACTCGCCGCAAACTAAGATATTTAACAAATCAAGGCTTTTGTACGGCTACCATCTGGCTCGTGAAACTATCATGAAGAGCAAAAAAATCATCGTATGCGAAGGCTATCTTGACGTGATAATGCTTCATCAGGCGGGATTTAACGAGGCTGTGGCTACGTTGGGAACGGCGCTTACAAACGAGCATTTGCCCATCTTGACACGAGGCGAGCCAAAAGTCATACTCTCGTACGATGGCGATAACGCAGGCGTTGAGGCGGCGTTTAAAGCGTCAAAACTTCTCTCCTCCCACAACATAAACGGCGGCGTGGTGCTGTTTATGGGCGATATGGACCCCGCCGATATGGTGCAAAAGGGTTTTGTGGACAAACTAAACACACTTTACAACAACCCAAAAGAGTTTGTTGAGTTTTGTCTGGAGCATATCGCCGGCAAATACAACATCAAAGACGCCCACGAAAAACAGAAGGCTTTGGAGGAGGCAGTAACGTATCTGCGCATATTGCCAAAGACGCTCGCTTACAGTTACGTGGGCATACTCTCGCAGCTGCTGGGCGTGCGGGCAAACCTCATCACTTTAGGCACGAAAAAGCCCACAAAAGGGGACGGCGAAAGCTTTGAGGACAGACTTGAGCTCTCCATCATCAAAACGCTTCTTCTAAATCCAAACCTCATAGACACCGTGCTTGATACTATCAACACGTCTATGTTTACGGTACACACGGAGGAGTTATCCTTGCTGCTTTCGGGCGAGAAAGAGCACCCGCTTTTGCGAAAACTGCTGCTTATTGAGGATATTGAGATATATGACGAGCCAAAACTCGTAAGTGCTTTGGCGATGATTTTGCATATATTTTACCAAAAAGAGCTGCAGAGGGTAAAAGAGTTGGATATCAGCCTTGAAAAAAAGAGTTTTATATTTAGGAAGATACGCAACATACTTGATAAATTGAAAAAAGGAGAACTTGTTCCATATGAGAGCTTTAGCGCTTTTTAGCGGCGGACTTGACAGCATGATAGCTATGAAACTTATGGCTGTTCAGGGCATAGACGTAACGGCTATAAATATCAACATCGGATTTGGTGGCACTAAAGATGTGTCGGCACTCTTTAGAAGCAGGGCAGAGGCTGTCGGGGCGGATTTTGAAGTGGTAGATGTACGGGAGGAGTACCTAAAAGAGGTGCTTTTCACGCCAAAATACGGTTACGGCAAACGCTTCAACCCCTGTGTGGACTGCCACGCTTTTATGATGAAGAGTGCGAAAGCTCTTTTGGGGAAATTTGGAGCCTCTTTCATCATCACGGGCGAAGTTTTGGGGCAGCGTCCGATGAGCCAAAACTCCAAAGCGTTGAAAAATGTATTGGAGCTCTCAAACGATGAGGACAACATCATACTGCGCCCGATGAGTGCGAAGCTTTTGCCTCCCACAAAGCCCGAGATAGAGGGTTGGGTAGATAGAGAAAAACTGCTTGACATTGAAGGGCGGGACAGGAAAAGGCAGCTCTCTTTGGCTGCGGAATTTGGTTTTGAAGAGTTCGCAAGTCCGGGTGGCGGGTGTCTTTTGACGGATATATATTTCACGGCGAAACTGCGTGATTTTGTGGCTTATCAACCCTTGAAAGTGGAGGATATAGCGTTTTTGAAAGTCGGCAGGCACTTTAGACTACAGGGCGGCTCAAAGCTCATACTTGGGCGCAATGAGGCTGAAAATAACATCTTGGAAGGCTTGAAAAATGACGCTTTTGTGGATATATTTTTAGGGGACTTGCCAGCTCCGTACGGCAAGATATCCAAAAACGCCTCTGCGGAAGATAGACTTTTCGCTGCGAAAACAGCACTTTTTTACACGAAAATAGAACGGGACAAACAGCACAAAGTCCAAATAGCAGGTGAAGTAGTGGAAACCTGTTCGTTTGATGACGGAGCGGTTTTGAAACCGTATGCGGTCGGGGTATAAGAGTTTGGATAAGCGATACGACTTCTAATAATAAAAAAGACATAATGTTATGGTTATGACTAACCCACCCCCCCTTGTCATGCTGAGCATAATATATAAAAAGAGGTGCTATATTTACTATTTTTATCGCTTGCTTTTAAGATAAAAAGTACAATTTAAAATATGAAATTATATGCTTTTTACTCTATTCTATAAGCTTTCTGTATTATGTCCAATAAAAAGTGTTATTAAATTGGTAATGCCCATATTGCAGCTATTGCAAGGCTCAATAAGCTCTTGATTTGCCTTAAATCTATCAATAAACAGCTCCTCTTGTTTCTTGCTCTTAATGTAGATAAAGCTCATCTATTTTTGCTTATTTTTTAAGTATTTATAACACCCAAAAGAGATTTTTTAATCATCATAGTTGAACTGTTTCAACTATTGGGGCAAACAAACTCCCTACACAACGATATTTGCTTGATATTTCAGCACCTCTTTTTATATATTATGCCCATGCTGAGCTTGCGAAGCATCTGTGTTTATCCCCTCTATTTCCTTAAGAACAAGAAGCTGAGATTCTTCGCTTTCGGCTCTGAAAGACAAGAGGAAAAAAACAAAAAGAAAAATGATTATAATTTAATCTCTAAATTGTTTATTAAATAATAATTATATCGCGATAAAATTACCTCTTGCATTAAAAATCTAAACATATACGGTGTTTTTTGATGAACAAAGTTATAATAGTAGGACATTCACACTCGTCTTACGGAGAAGTAGAGGAGCTGTTGCAGGTATGCGGTATGAGCAGTGCTTATCCCTCTGCTCGTGAAGGTTTTACACCACAACAGATAACAGAGACACTTTGCAAAGCTCACGGAGTATTGACTGAGCGATATGAAAACATCAAACAGATAGAAGTCGG
>JAITNC010000177.1 GCA_031290675.1 Campylobacteraceae bacterium
TCAGGGTGAGGCATAAGTCCAAATATATTTTTATTTTTATTGCAAATGCCGGCTATGTCGCCAAGCGAACCGTTTGGATTTTCCTCGCCGCCATTTTTGTCGCAATATGTCAAAAGTATCTGGTTATTTGCCCCAAGCTCCGCCAAGCCCGCAGCGTCAATAAAATAATTCCCCTCGCCGTTAGCGATAGGTATATTTAGCACATCTCCCACTCGCAAATGTCGTAAAAAAGCGTTATTGTTATCAGCGACTTTTATATGCTGATATTTTGAGCTAAAGTGAAGATTTTTGTTTTTTATCATTGCGCCCGGGAGCAGTTTGAGCTCAAGTAGTATCTGAAAACCGTTACAGATACCCAAGACTTTGCCGCCCTCTTTGGCGAAGCTGATAACATCTTTCATAATAGGAGCAAACTTCGCTATAGCGGCACATCTTAGATAATCGCCGTAACTAAAGCCGCCCGGAAGCACCACAAGCTCTACATCTTTAGGCAAATGCTCCTCTTTGTGCCAGAGCATAACGACATCTTGACCCAAAAGCTCAAAAGCGTATTTTGTGTCATTTTCGCAGTTCGTCCCCGGATATACAACAACGGCTACTTTCATTTTATCTCTATCTCATAATCTTCAATGATAGTGTTTGCGAGCAGCTCTTCACACATAAGTTCAGCTTGTTTTTTAGCCTTTTCTTTGTCGCTCTCGTTTACGCTTAAAACTATCTGTTTGCCTATCCTTACGCCTTCAACTTCGCCAAAACCCAAAGAGGCGAGAGCGTGATGAACAGCTTTGCCTTGAGGGTCAAGAACGCCCTGTTTCAGTCTGATATTTGCTATGACTTTCACCGATTATGCCTTTAAAATTCTTCTCAAAACTTCTTCATAAGCGACTTTTACTTCGCCTATGCCCTGTCTAAATCTGTCCTTATCCAGCTTCTCGTTTGTTTTAGCGTCCCAAAAACGGCAGCTGTCAGGGCTTATCTCGTCTGCTAGTAAAATATTTCCGTCTTTATCTACGCCAAACTCAACTTTAAAATCCACAAGTTTCAACTCTCTTTGCGCAAAAAACGGCTTTAGTATGTCGTTTATCCGCCCGCCAAGTCTTCGCAGCTCGTCAAGCTCGGCTTTGTTTTTGGCTAGATTTAGTATCAAAGCGTGTTCGTCATTTATCAAAGGGTCGCCAAGAGCGTCGTCCTTGTAGTAAAACTCCACAAGTGTGAAAGGAAGCGGCGTACCGTCCTTGATACCAAGTCTTTTTGTGAGAGAGCCTGTGGCGATGTTTCTCACGACTACCTCTATAGGTAAGATTTTGACTTTTTTCACAAGCTGAGAGTTGCTGTCTAGAGTCTTCACCAAGTGCGTTTTGATGCCCTCTTTGGATAACAAGTCAAACAGACTTGTGCTGATTTTACAGTTTAGCTCGCCTTTGCCTTTTTCATTGCCCTTTTTTTGAGCATTGAAAGCGGTTAAATCGTCTTTAAACTCGCTTATAAGCAGCTCTTTGTCGTCCGTAGCATAAAGCTTTTTGCCTTTGCCTTCATAGATGAGTTCTTGTTTTTTCATCGCTTTTCCTTTATTTTTTGGCTGTGATATTTAAAACTTTTATGATATCAACAGCGCTTTTTAGTTGTAAATCTTTTAGTAAATCCTCTGCCGTTATGTTATCTTTTTTTGTTAAAGGTTTTGTTTCGTTGGCGGTGGATTTGGTGGTTTGGTTATTCTCAACCTTCGTCAATTCGCTTTGCAAATGTTTTTTGAGGTCTATCTCTTTGACAGAAAAGTCATTTTCGTCGTGAGGAACAGGAGCAGAATGCACGATAACGTCCGGCACTACGCCTGTCGCTTGGATAGTCCTGCCGCTTGGCAGATAGTATCTGGCTATCGTAAGTCTAAGAGCTTCCGTGTGGTCGTCATTTATAGGAAGTATCGCCTGTACGCTTCCTTTGCCAAATGTCTGTTCGCCGACTATGATAGCTCGTTTGGCGTCTTGCAGCGCACCGCTGACTATCTCGCTCGCACTCGCACTTCCGCCGTTTACCAAAACTACCATTGAAGTTGAAGTGATAACGCCTTTTTTGGCTTTGTACTCTTTGTCGTCGTTTTTATTGCGTCCCTTTTGAGATACTATAACGCCCTCATCTACAAAAAGGTCTGTTAGCTGTACGGCTTGGTCAAGAAGTCCGCCCGGGTTGTTTCTGATATCTAAAATAACGCCTTTGATGTTTTTGTGTTTTTTGAAAGCCTCTTCTGTTTTTTCGGCGACATTTTTATCAAAGTTTGTAACTCTGACATATAAAATATTTTCATCGTCAACTATTCTGCTGTAAACAGAGTCTACTTTTATGATATCTCTGATGATGTTGAACACTAAAGGTTTCAGCTCGCCTTTTCGCACTACTGTTATAGTAACAGGTGTTTTTGGCTCGCCTCTCATAAGCGATACGGCTTCGTCAAGCGTCATATTTATAGTTGATTTTTCGTCTATCTTTAAGATGATATCGCCGGATTTTACACCGATTTTATCGGCAGGCGTGCCCTCCATAGGAGCTATAACAGTAACCGCTCCGTCTTTCATGCCTATCGTTATGCCAAGTCCGCCGAAAGCTCCTTCGGTCTGCACCTGAAGGTCTTTAAAATCTTTCTCTTTCAAGTATGATGAGTGTGCGTCAAGGTTGGAAAGCAGCCCCTCTATGGACTTTGAAACCATTTCGTTGAGTGTCAAATCATCAACATAATACTGCTCAACTACGCTCAAAACTTTTGAGTATTTCGCGAGTATCTCAAGTCTGCTTTCGTTTTTTGTAGCGTTTGAGTCCTGTCCGAACAACGACGTGCTAAGGGCTGAAACGGTCAAAAAAGTCGTTGCAAAGCCCAAAATAAATAGCTTGATATTTTTCATAAGAAGTGGTAATCCCCCAAGTTTGATTTATCAGGATAAAGAAGTAGAGATTATATTGAAGATTCCCTAAAAATAAGTTAAAAACTATCTTTAAAGATATAGGTTTAAAACAATAACCATTCCAAAATTTATGCAATAAACTTGACATAAGTACACTAAAGGTTGTATAATCTTATCTATCAAAAACAGAAGGAGCATAATTATGCAGTCAATATTTGAAAAACTAACCCACCAAATGACATCAACCATAGAGAGTGCGCTCTCCTTGTCGTTGCACGCAAAAAACGCCGAAGTGAAGCCACTGCACTTGATATGGGCGCTTCTCACAAACACAAGCTCTATCTTAAATCAGATATTTAATAAAATGGCAGTTGATAAAAGCGCACTTGAACTTGAAGTAAAAAGCGAGGTTGAGCGATACCCCAAAGCTTCAAATCTAACCAAAGAAAACATCAAACTCTCCCGTGAACTTGTTGAGAGTCTGCAAGCTTCCGAAGGGCTTATGCAAGAGAGCGGAGATAGCTTTTTGGCAGTAGATACATGGCTTTTGTCGGTTGTGGACAAGGGCGAGATAAAAGATATATTTAAAAAATTTATAGATATTTTGGAGTTCAAAAAGAGTATCCAAGCTCTGCGTGGCGGCAAAAAGATAGACAAGCAAACAGCAGACGAAAACCTTGAAGCTCTATCAAAATACGGCATTGACTTGACCGCAAAAGCCCGTGAAAATTCGCTTGACCCCGTCATCGGCAGAGATGAGGAGATACACCGAATGATGCAGATACTCATCAGAAAAACAAAAAACAATCCTATACTTTTGGGAGAACCCGGCACAGGCAAAACAGCCATAGTTGAGGGCTTGGCGCAGCGAATAGTCAACAAAGACGTCCCCATCTCCCTGCAAAATCGCCGTGTCGTTACGCTTGATATGAGCGCACTTATAGCGGGCGCGAAATACCGAGGCGAGTTTGAGGACAGGCTCAAAGCCGTCATAGACGAGGTAAAAGGCGCAGGCGATGTGATACTTTTTATAGATGAGATACATACGATAGTAGGAGCAGGGGCTAGCGAGGGGAGCATGGACGCCGCAAATATCCTCAAACCCGCTCTTGCCAGAGGTGAGCTTCACACCGTTGGGGCGACAACACTCAAAGAGTACAGGAAGTATTTTGAAAAAGACGCAGCTTTGCAAAGGAGATTTCAACCTATAAATGTAAGCGAGCCAAATATCAGCGAGGCTTTGCAGATACTCAGAGGTATCAAAGAGAGGCTTGAGGCACATCACGGCGTTACTATAATGGACAGCGCACTTGTCGCCGCCGCCAAACTTTCAGACAGATATATCACGGATAGATTTTTGCCCGATAAAGCCATAGATTTGATAGACGAAGCCGCCGCCGAGCTAAAAATGCAGATAGAGAGCGAGCCAACCGAGCTGAGCGGCATCAAACGAGAGATAAGTTCCTTACATGTTGAAAAAGAAGCATTAAATATGGAAGGCAACAAAAAAAACGAAAACAGACTAAAAGAGATAGAAAAAGAGCTATCAAACGCCAATGAGCGCAAAAGAACGCTTGAGGGGCAGTTTGTAAATGAAAAAGAGGTGTTCAACAAACTCTCTTCTATCAAGAGCGAACTAGACGCCCTAAAGCGTGAAGTTGAGCTAGCCGAGCGAGAAGGCGACTACAACAAAGCTGCCAAAATCAAGCACGGAACAGTGCCGGAGCTCAACAAAAAAGAGGACGAGCTTAAAGCCAAATGGGAAAAAATGGTGCAAAGCGGGACGCTTTTGAAAAATCACGTTGATGAGGAGATGATAGCGGGCATAGTCAGCAAATGGACAGGCATACCTGTAAGCAAAATGCTCACAAGCGAGAAAGAGAAAATCTTAGCCGTTGAGGAGTATTTGAGGGCTGAAGTCGTGGGGCAAGACGAAGCTATTCACGCTATTGGCCGGGCGATAAAGCGAAACAAAGCAGGACTTGGCGAGCTAAATAAACCGATAGGAAGCTTTCTGTTTTTAGGGCCTACGGGCGTTGGCAAGACGCAGAGCGCAAAGGCGTTGGCGAGATTTTTATTTGACAGCGAAAAATCACTTTTGAGATTTGATATGAGCGAATATATGGAAAAACACACCGTGAGCCGCCTTGTCGGTGCGCCTCCGGGCTACGTTGGGTACGAGGAGGGCGGACAACTGACCGAAGCCGTGAGGCGAAAACCATACAGCGTCATACTGTTTGATGAGATAGAAAAAGCGCACCCCGATGTGTTCAATATACTCTTGCAAGTGCTGGACGACGGGCGTTTGACGGACAATAAAGGCGTTAC
>JAITNC010000219.1 GCA_031290675.1 Campylobacteraceae bacterium
AAGCATTTTATAGAAAAAATACTTCAGGGAATTTTTTGGCTTTTGCCCATTGGGGCGGTCATTTTTATCGTTTTTTGGCTATACGGCAAAGTAGACGCCATCACACGCAAGATTTTTGAACTTGTGGGCTTTGAGATAGACGGACAGAGTTTTTTGTGGATACTTTTGACCATCGCTATTTTCATCATCACGCTGTATATTTTCGGCACGATAGTCAATACAAAACTCGCTTCTCTGTTTGAGGCGTTATTTTTGAAAATCCCGGGCTACTCAACGATAAAAGACATAGTCAATATATTTAACTCGTCCAAAAAAGGCGAAACGAAAGTTTTGGTTGTAGTGATAAAAGGATTTGGAAATATTGGCTATAATGTCGGGCTTATGTATTCGCAAAAAGAGAGCATTATCAAAGACCATTACACGGTTACGCTCTCGCAGTCGCCGATACCAAACGGCGGATTTATGTTTGAGATAGATAAAAAAGATATATTTGTCATAGAAAACGCGACTTTTGACAACAACCTGCAGTATCTTTTGTCTATGGGCGTCAAAAGTTTGGCGGAAATCACCAAATCCGAGCCAAAAGCGATAGATGAGCTTCCCTCTTTAGAGGAGTGGCTAAAAGTTGAAAGAGTGCCAAAAAAAGGAAAAGTAAATGTTAAATCACGCAAACAGTCTTAAAGCTTACGACGAAGCCAAAAAAGTCATACCCGGCGGCGTGGATTCACCCGTGCGGGCGTTTCTTAGCGTGGGCGGCACACCGCCGTTTATAGCTGAGGGCAAAGGGGCGTACATCACAGATATAGACGGCAACAAATATCTTGATTTCGTGCAGAGTTGGGGGCCTTTGATATTTGGACACTGCGACAAAACGATAGAGAGAGCCGTCATCAAAGCCGTCAAAAAAGGGCTTAGTTTCGGTGCGCCTACGTGCGTTGAAACAAGGCTTGCGGCGAAAATACGCCAAATATTTCCTTATGTGGAGCGGCTGCGTTTTGTAAGCAGCGGCACGGAAGCCGTTATGAGCGCCATCAGGCTCGCGAGAGGTCACACGCAAAAAGACGATATAGTCAAATTTAAAGGCTGTTATCACGGACACAGCGACTCCCTTCTCGTGCAAGCGGGAAGCGGTGCGACTACATTTGGCTCGCCAAGCAGTCCGGGCGTTCCAGAAGACATCGTAAAACACACGCTTTTGGCTGTCTACAACGACCTCGCAAGTGTAGAAAAGTGCTTTGAAGAGTCTGAAAATATAGCGTGCGTTTTGTTAGAGCCGATAGCGGGAAATATGGGCTTAGTACCCGCAAACGAAGAGTTTTTACAAGGACTTAGAGATTTATGTACAAAACACAAAGCGGTTCTTATATTTGATGAGGTGATGAGCGGATTTAGAGCCTCTTTGAGGGGGGCGCAGGGTTTCACGAAAGTCAAGCCCGATATGGTAACTTTCGGCAAAGTTATAGGCGGCGGTATGCCTGTCGGAGCGTTCGGCGGCAGAGGCGAAATAATGTCCAAACTCTCCCCTGAAGGCCCCGTATATCAGGCGGGAACGCTGAGCGGCAACCCCGTCGCTATGAGTGCGGGTCTGGCGTCTTTGAAAAGCATACAAAAAGATTATAAGCTTTATGACAAATTGACACTGCTCGCCAAAATGCTCACAGAAGGGTTAAAAACAGCGGCAGATGAACACAAGATACCTTTGCAGGTTTGCGTGCGGGGTAGTATGTTTGGATTTTTCTTTAACGACAAAAAAGTCAAAAACTTTGATGACGCCCTCAAGTCCGATACAAAGCGGTTTGCGGCGTTTCACAGGGGTATGTTGGAGAGGGGATTTTATTTCGCTTGTTCGCAGTTTGAAACAGGCTTTGTATGTGCCGCGATGAATGAAAAAATGATAAAAAAAACCATAAAAGCCGCACGTGAAGTATTTAAGGAATTAAGCAAATGAGCGAAGAGAAAAAGCCAAAATACGGCAAAGTGATAGAACTGGCGGACAAATCTGCACTCGGCATCTCCATAGTCGTGGCGATAGCGTTGGGGACGGCTCTTGGCATATGGCTCAAAAAGATAACAGGCGTGTGGTGGCTCTTGCCGCTGGGCATCGTGTGGGGCGTTGGGGCGGCGATATACAACGTCTACAAAGCGTACAAAAAGCAAAAAAAAGAGCTTGATGAGCTAAAAGACCTCCCTCGCTACAAATACAAACCGCAAAATGACGATGATGATGACGAATAATCTCTCCTTTTTGTGGGGTTTTAGATGATAAATATCAAAAGAGCGGTAAAGCTGTTTTTTGTGCTGGATTTGCTCGTTGTTTTGAGTGCTTTGTATTTTGGTTTTAGCTGGCTCGTAAACACGCAGGTGGGCTTTTTTTGCTCATTTATCGTAACCGTGCTTTCGCTTTTCGGATACAAAAAGATGGTTGAAAACAGGGTGGAGCTCTCAAGCGATATAACCCCGCAGCGTGATATTTTGGAAAAAATAGAAGACCCTTACGAGCTTTATGATGATGAGCGCCAAAGCGCAGAGCCGCAAATCAAAAAACCTCCGCAAGATATCAAAGCGGCAGTCGGGGGATTTTTCTCACTCTACCGCATAGTCGGCTACGCGCTGTTTTTTGTGGCGTTTTTGATGTTGCTCAAAAGCGGATATTTCTCCGCACTGCCCTTTTTGGCAGGGGTAAGCGTTACGCCTGTTGGGGCGGTGATGTATGGGTTGCTGTCAAAATAATAGTGGTATACTGCCTTATTTTCGGCTTTTGCACCAATTTTCCGCACTCTTTTTTGCTAATACTTCGTTGAGTGCTCGCCAGCGTCGTCATATACCAGTTCGTATTATTCGGCTCTACTCCTTGTCTCGTATTGATTCAAAAAAGCGTGCCAGAAAAGCATAAAAGATGGCTCAAAATATGTAAAAGGCAAAAGCCTAAATAGCCTCCTCTCCCTCCTCCCCCGTTCGTATTCTTATGACCTCTTCTATGTGGCTGACAAATATCTTGCCGTCCCCTATTTTGCCTGTTTTGGCTATGCTTTCTATCGTTTTTACGACTGAGGCGACATCATCGTCTTTCACGATGACTTCTATCTTTATTTTCGGCAAAAAATCCACTATATATTCTGCGCCGCGGTACAGTTCCGAGTGTCCCTGCTGTCTGCCGTAACCTTTGACCTCACTGACCGTCATACCAGATACTTCAAGCTCATTGAGCGCGTCTTTGACATCGTCCAACTTGAAAGGCTTGATAACCGCTTCTATTTTTTTCATAATGTCTCCTTAGATTTATTTCACATAAGCTTTGATGATGACTTGAGGGCTTATCGGTCTGCTGTCGCCGTCCACAGCACTGCTCTCTATCTTTGTTACAGCGTCCATACCATCTATGACTTCGCCGAAAATAGTGTGATAGCCGTTGAGGTGCGGCGTCAGGGCGGTTGTTATGAAAAACTGACTTTTATTTGTATTCCTGCCCGAATTTGCCATAGCCAAAAGACCTTTTTTCTCAAACAGCGTATATGGCGAAAACTCATCTTCAAAAGCCTCTCCCCAGATACTCTCGCCGCCTCGTCCGGTTCCCGTTGGGTCGCCGCCTTGTATCATAAA
>JAITNC010000020.1 GCA_031290675.1 Campylobacteraceae bacterium
TCCAAAAATTCATTTGTCAGAGTCTTTGGCAAACCAAACAGCCACGAAGGACGCAGAATGGCGGTAGTTTTGGTACAAGACGAGCTTGAGAGAGCGAAAAAACGAGCAGAGGAGATAGTAGGGCGGATAAGGATAGTTTGAACAATGCCCCCTCCGTCATTGCGAGCCTGCTTGCAGGCGTGGCAATCCACGTTTTACGGAGATTTTGCAAGCAAGATCTCCTAACCTAACCCTTTATGTTCTCTGGCACAGCTCTTTTGCGCCAATACGTCGTTGAGTGCTCGCCTGCGTCGTCATATACCAGTTCGTATTATTCCTAGCAGGCTCACTCTCTGCCTCGTCTTGGCACAAAATAGCTGTGCCATAAAATCATAAATTTGGTATGTTTGGATAGCTCGGCTTTTACAATTTTTAGCTTGTTCAATCCACACTAACTTTGTTGCAATTTCGCCGCGCTCGCTCACTAATTCCCCTCTGCGGAGGGGTGTCCGTAGGACGGGGTGGTTTTTCTTTGCCCTCTTGTGTCATTGTGAGGAGCGAAGCGACGTGACAATCTCAGTTATTCGTTAAAATACAAACACAATACATTCGCTAACGCTAAGTCATAACAAAAGAAGGAGTGGATTGCCACGTCGCTTCGCTCCTCACAATGACGGAGGTGGTGGACATAACCAAATTTACAAAATTTTAGCGCCAGTTTTTCGCACGATAATGAGGCGCAAATGAAGCCCGCAAGCGGTGCGTACTAAACGTACGTGAGCGAGCGCGGCGAAATTGCAACGACATTAGCGTGTGAAATAACAAGCTAAAAATTGTAAAAGACAAGGTTAGGAGATTTTACAAAGGCTTGCCCTGCCGTAAAATCTCCGTAAAAGATGGATTGCCACATTTGAGTACAAACTCGCAATGACGGAGAGTAAAAGTCTAAATTTTTCACTAACTTTTTAAAATTAAGAGGCTTTTAATCGCATTTGTAGTTAAATAAATGCCTTTTTAGGAGAAGTGATATGATTCCATTTACAGATGAAGAGCTTTTGCCGGTTGTTTCCAAAATACTTGACAAAGTAAGGCCGATGTTGGTCAAAGACGGCGGCGATATGAAGCTGCTCGCTATAAAAAACGGGCGTGTTTTTATACAATTTCAAGGCGCTTGCAACGGTTGCGCATCAAGCGACCTGACGCTAAAATTTGGCGTTGAGAGGCAGCTGCGTATAGACATACACCCCCAAATGGAAGTCGTAAATGTTCCGATTGGGAGCGAATTGGAGAGTTATCAATGAAATACGAAGTAAAAAACCAACCATTTAGCCACATCAGCGACAACTCAAAAGAGGCTGACAAAACTTGTGCTTTTCTCAAAACGGCGCAAAATAGAGCCTACGAGAGCGAGGCTTTGCAAAACGGCTGCCTTCACACTCTAAGCGTTGAGGAGTGTTTCAAGCTCTTAGGGATAAATCCACAGATGAAGATAGTCGGCATCACAGGCACGAACGGCAAAACGACAACTGCGGCGGCGATATACTCCATACTTTTGGATATGGGCAAAAAAGCAGCCCTTCAAGGCACGAGAGGCTGTTTTATCAACGATGAGTGCGTGGACGAGAAGAGCCTCACGACGCCGTCTATCTTTCACACTATGATAAATATGCACAAAGCGACGCAGCAGGGGTGCGATTATTTCGTCATGGAGGTGAGTTCTCACGCTATCGTGCAAGAGCGGGCTGAGGGGCTTAGATTTGCGCTTAAGATATTTACAAATATCTCGCAAGACCACCTTGATTTTCACAAAAGTATGCGTGAGTATATAAACGTCAAAAGTTCATTTTTCGCTGACGATACGCCAAAACTCATCAATAAAGACGATGAGAGTATCCGCTACAACCTCAAAAATACGCTCACTTACGGCATAGAAAAAAGCGCGACTTATCAAGTAACGGCTTACGGATTGCGTGGCGGCATAGAGGCGGCGGTACAGTATATGGGCAAGACGTACCAGCTTAGCTCCTCTTTGCATGGCAAGTTCAACTTATATAACATTTTGGCTGCGGTATCGGCGGTTCATATACTTGAAAAGGCGGATTTTGCCGCTATAAACGACGCTTTGGGAAATTTCGCGGGAGTTAGCGGACGCATGGAAGTGGCGAGCAGCGAACCGCTTGTCATCGTGGATTTTGCGCATACACCGGACGGTATAGAAAAAGTATTGGAAGCGATGAGAGAAAACGAGCTTGTTGTGGTATTTGGAGCGGGCGGAGACAGAGATAAGAGTAAACGTCCGCTTATGGGCAAGATAGCCTCCAGATACGCCAAAAGGCTCTATGTTACGAGCGACAATCCAAGAAGCGAGGAGATAGAGGATATCATAGACGACATCATGCAAGGCATAGAAAAAAGCGATGGCGTGTACCGTATAGGCGATAGAAAAGAGGCCACCATAGCGGCTTTGGAGAGCCTGAAGGGCAGAGAGGTTTTGATGATACTCGGCAAAGGCGATGAGAGTTATCAGGAGATAAAAGGGGTCAAGCACCCATACAGCGACAAAGAGGTCGTACAAACATTTTTGAAAGCAAAAAGCTGATAAAATGCTACCAATAAATATTATAAGGTTATAGCGATGATGTTTGAAATGCTTTACAGCAAAATACACCGAGCCACCGTAACAGACGCAAATCTCAACTACACGGGTTCTATCACGATAGATAGGGATTTGATAGATTTGGCAAATCTCAAAATCGGGCAAAAAGTTGATATCGTCAATATCAATAACGGCGAGCGCTTTAGTACTTATGTGATAGAAGGCGTTCCTGGCAGCAAAACCATCTGTCTAAACGGAGCGGCGGCGAGAAAAGCGCAGATAGGCGACAAAATCATCATCATATCGTATGTGATGATAAGCGATGAGGAGTTGAAAAGCTTCAAACCTGCCATCGTTTTGGTAGACGAGCAAAACAATATAATAAAAAAAGAGGAGCACCTGTAATGTTTGACGGAGTTGATTTCTCAAAAATGGGCGCGATGCTTGAAGAGGCTCAAAAAAAAGCGCAGGAGCTGCAAGATGAGGCTAAGTCCAAGACTTTCAGCGCAAAAAGCGGCGGCGGGCTTGTGAGTGTGAGCTGTAACGGCAGCGGCGAAGTGATAGACATCACTGTGGACGATTCACTTTTGGGCGACAAAGATGCTATGCAGATTTTGCTCATATCGTGTGTCAATGACGTGCTTAAGATGGTTGAAGAGGAAAGACGACAGCTAGCCTCCAAAATGCTCGGCGGTTTCGGCGGACTAAGATAATACAGATAAAGGATTTTATTTGCATATGACGCTTTTGGAAGAGTTTGAAGAGTTTTTGAACTCTCACCTCTTGAGTACAGAGAGTTTTCACCCGCACTTCAATGAGGCGTATAGAAAGATGTTTGGTGCGGGCGGCAAGAGATTTCGTCCGCTTTTACTGCTCGGCACGCTGCGAGCCATCAACCCGCTGCTTGTGCGAAACGCTATGTATGCCGCACTTGCTTTGGAGATGATACACACGTACTCGCTCATACACGACGACCTGCCCGCCATGGACAACGCACCCTTGCGGCGCGGCGTGGATACTCTACACGTAACTTATGATGAGGTAACGGCTATCTTGATAGCTGACGCACTCAATACAGATGCTTTTTTGATACTTTCGCAAATGCCGATAGACGACAAAAGCAAAACTACTCTTTGCGCTATTTTGGCGAAAAATGCAGGGAGTGGTGGTATGGTTTTGGGGCAGGCTTTGGACTGTTTTTTTGAGAGAAAGCCGCTTGATGAGGAGCAGCTCATCTTTTTGCACAAACACAAAACCGCAAGACTTATCGCCGCAGCCATACAGATGGGGGCGGTTATCGGCGGCTCAGACGTAAAAACGCAAAACGAGCTTTATGATTTTGGCTTGGAGCTTGGTCTTTTATTTCAGATACACGATGATATCATAGACGCTACAAAAAGCTCAAGCGAAGCGGGCAAACCAACCCATAACGACACAGATAAAAACTCTTTTGTCAATCTTTTGGGGTTGAGAGAAGCCACGAAAAGACGGGACGACAAGATAAATGAGCTGAAAAAACGCTCTGAGGGGTTTGGCGATAAGCTTGAGGCGCATTTTGTGAAAATACTAAATAACAGTTTCAAATAAGGACAAAACTATGGAACACGCACTTTTAAAAAAACAGGCAGATACGATTCGCTTTTTAGCGGCAGATATGGTTCAAAAAGCAAACAGCGGACACCCGGGCGCACCTATGGGACTTGCCGATATAGTCACTGTTTTGTCTTATCATCTGCGCCACAACCCAAAAAACACAAAATGGCTAAACCGCGATAGATTGGTCTTTAGCGGCGGACACGCTTCAGCTCTTATCTATTCATTTTTACACTTAAGCGGATACGAGCTTTCCATAGACGATTTGAAAAATTTTAGACAACTTGGCAGCAAAACCCCCGGCCACCCCGAATACGGCGAAGTAGAGGGCGTTGAGGTAACGACAGGGCCATTAGGTCAAGGTGTGGCAAATGCTGTAGGATTTGCGAGCGGCGCGAAATACGCCTCAAATATCTTGAACACGCCCGAAGCGAAAGTCATAGACCACAAAGTATATTGTTTGTGCGGGGACGGCGACCTTGAGGAGGGCATCAGTTATGAGGCGTGCTCTTTTGCGGGACATCTCGGACTTGACAATCTCGTGCTTATATACGACTCAAACAACATCACGATAGAGGGCGACACATCTTTGACATTCAGCGAAAATATCAAAACCCGTTTTGAGGCGCAAGGGTGGGAAGTATCAAAGATAGACGGACACAACTTTGGCGAGATAGAGGAAGTTTTGCTCAAAGCCAAAGAGCAGACAAAACCGTATCTCATCATCGCAAACACTCTTATAGCAAAGGGTGCGTGCGAACTTGAGGGCAGCCACCACGCACACGGAGCGCCGCTTGGGGTTGAGGAGATAAAAAAGGCCAAAATCAAAGCGGGATTTGACCCTGAGAAAAACTTTTTTATAGATGATGACGTAAAAGCGGCGTTTGAAAGAGCGCTAAGCGAGGGTGGGAGAGCTGAAAAAGAGTGGAATGAAAAGATACAAAACGACCTATCAGATGAGCAAAAAGAGGTGTTGGGCAAGCTCTTGAAGCCTGATTTTAACTCTATAAATTGGCCTGTTTACGAGCCAAAAAGCGAAGTAGCGACAAGGGACAGCAACGGCAAAATCATCAACGAAATAGCCAAAGCGATTTCCGGTTTTATCGGCGGCAGCGCAGACCTCGCCCCTTCAAACAAGAGCGAGCTTGGCGGCATGGGGAGCTTTCCAAACGGACGCAATATCCACTTTGGTATACGTGAACACTCCATGGCGGCTATCTGCAACGCTATATCATTGTATGGGCTATTTTTGCCGTATAGCGCGACATTTTTTATATTTAGCGACTATCTCAAGCCCTCAGCCAGACTTGCCGCATTGATGGGGCTAAAAACATTTTTTATCTGGACGCACGACAGTATCGGCGTTGGAGAAGATGGGCCGACACATCAGCCCATAGAGCAGTTGAGCCAATTTAGAGCGTTGCCAAACTTTTACGTATGGCGTCCGGCTGACGCTAACGAAAATGTAGAAGCGTGGAAAAAAGCCCTCGTTACAAACGCTCCGAGCGCATTTGTGCTATCGCGCCAAAAACTCACTGTATTTAAAAACGAACGAGCTTTCGGAAGCACAGATAGAGGCGGATATCTACTCAAAAAGGCTGAGAAAGCGCTCATCACACTCATATCTTCAGGCAGCGAAGTATCTCTTTGCGTGAAAGCCGCTTGCGAACTGAAAGATATAGGCATAGGCGCAAATGTCGTAAGCGTGCCGTGTTTTGACCTGTTTGCAGAGCAAGATGACGAGTATATCGGCGGCGTAATAGACAAAAACACGAAAGTTTTAGCCGTTGAGGCAAGCTCGGGCGATGTGTGGTACAGATTTGCCGATGAGGTTTTGTCAATGCAAGGTTTTGGGGCTAGCGCGCCAAGCGAGAAGCTTTTTGA
>JAITNC010000062.1 GCA_031290675.1 Campylobacteraceae bacterium
GCATACCAAGTTTGCATAATTTTAACGACGCAAGACAAGCTAAGTTAAAATATGCAAAAGATGAGAAAACCAAGTTTACAAGATTTTAGCGACGTAATTTTGCCGGGTAACGAGGCGCAAATGAAGCCCGTGAGCGGTGCGTACGTACTGGTACGTGAGCGAGCGTGGCGAAATTGCAACGAAGTTAGTGTGCGGAAGAACAAGCTAAAAATATGTAAAAGAGAAGACTTATAAACTTATCGGCAAATGCAGCAACGCGCACAGTGCGTGAATGCTCTCCATATCGGTTGTGTCCAGATTTTCACCGTCTGCTTTGAGGCACATTATAGCCATCTCAAGTATCTTTTTTCTAAGAAGCGGTTTTGTTTTTTGCACCTCATAATAAGCGTTTTCCAGCAGAGATATAGAGATATTTTCAAACTCTACATATTTCAAGGCGCTCACGCCAAAGGCTTTTTTCATCTTATCAAAAGCCTCAAGAGCCTTTTCGTTATCCGCAAATTGGCTGTAGATGACAGCCGAGAGCAACACCTCTACTTCAAACTTTACAGCACCGATGTGCGTGTGAATTTCGCGTGGTATTTTTTTGATGCCAAATACTATATCAAGCGGATACAAAACAAGATATTTGAGATTTAGCTCAAACCACGACACGTTTTTGTCAGCCTCAATAAGCTCATTTACCACCTGCTTAAATCCCAAATACTCATCTTTTGCGAGCGTTTTGAGAGTTGGCATACTAAGTTGAATGAGATTTAGGTATATATCCCGTGAAGCGTTCAGCGTTTCGCTGCTTACACTCTCAAACCTTGCTGCATTTGCCGCTTGTGCGAAAAAATCACGTGAGATGATATCGCTTTGCGCCTTTCGCACCCCTGCGTCTTTGTCCAACAGCAGAGAAAAGATGACAAATCGAGCCCCAAGCGTGTCTGCCGTACTTTCGTACAAAAACGGCGGGATTTTGGCTATCTTTTCGCCCACATTGTCTAATTTCTCCGAAGTCATCGTGCCTATGTCGTTAAGCTCGTTTAAAATCGCCGCTGTCGTGATGACTTTCGTGATGTGTTCTTTCTTCTCGTCTTTTTTCTCGCTCTCTTTGCCTTCTTTGTGATTTACCACTCGTGGGACGATGTATTTGCCGTTCCAGTATGGCTCTATGGCTTTTATTCTATTGCCGAGCGGCGGGTGGGTGTCAAGCGAGAAAAAGCTTTTGACACCGCTTGAAAAGTAGAGATGACTAAACTCGCTTGCGTTGCTTGAGCTCAAAGCGGAGCTTGAACCGCCTATCTTTTTCAGGGCATTCGCAAGTCCGCTGGGAAGCCTCGTAAACTGCACAGATGAAGCGTCAGCCAAATACTCTCTCTGGCGGTTTATGGCAGCTTTGATGGCGTTGCCGAAAAACACTCCGACAAGTCCTATGATGTACAGCGCAAGCCCGATGATGAGCAGTATCACTGCGCCATTGCCTTTTTTGCTGCTTGATGAGCCTCTCGTTTTTGAGAGCGACCTCAATAAAAACTCGCCTATCAGGCTTATAAACAAGATACCGTTCAGTATGCCTATCGCACGGATATTTAGCTTCATATCGCCGTTAAATATATGACCAAACTCGTGCGCTATCACGCCTTGCAGCTCGTCCCTGTTCAAAAGTCTAATCGCCCCATTGGTTACGCCTATCACAGCGTCATCATAAGTGCTTCCTGCGGCGAAAGCGTTGATACTCTCATCGTTTAAAATATACACGGGAGGTATCGGCACGCCTGAGGCTATAGATATCTCCTCTACGATGTTCAAAACCATCAGTTCATCAACGTTGCTGCGGTGTTTTGAGAGTAGTCTGCCGCCGAGAGATTTGGCTACAAAACTGCCGCCGCCGCTCACAAGTTGAGAGATTTTATAGATACAACCGCTCAAAATAACAAGCAGCGTTAAAACCAATATGGCAAACGTAACCTCATAGGGGGTGTTTTGAAACACAAAAGCAGGCGATATGGAGAGCAGCTCGTGGTCTTTGACAGAAAATACGATAGATATCACGTACCAAACGCAAAAGCAAACGCCGATAACACCTGCGGCAAAGAGCGCTATCAAAACTTTTGAGTTTTTTTTGGCTCTCTGCTGTTGTTCAAAAAAGTTCATTTTGTACTAAAAAGCGACTTTTGGTGCGTCTTGTATGGCGGCACTATCCGCAAACTCCAACAACGTAGCGTCTTTTACATGCCCAAATGAGCTCGCAAAGAGGTTTTGAGGAAACGACTGACGATAAGTGTTGTAGACCATAACAGCGTCATTGTAAGCTTGTCTGGCGTACGAAACTCTGTTTTCCGTAGTCGCTATCTCTTCGTGCAGTTGCTGCATATTTTCGCTGGCTTTCAACTCCGGATACGCCTCAACTACGATATTTAGCTTTCCAAGCGCGCCTTGCAGGTTTTGCTCAGCTCTGCCCAAAGCCTCTATATTTTGCTGATTTGACGGATTTGCCTTAGCGTCTTGCAAGCTTTGAGAAGCTTGATTTCTCGCCTTGACGACATTTTCCAAAGTCTCTCTCTCGTGCTTTAGATAGCCTTTGGCTACCTCTACGAGATTTGGTATGAGGTCATATCTCCTTTTAAGCTGCACCTCTATTTGAGAGAAAGCGTTTAGGTAGCGGTTTTTGAACGCTACAAGAGTGTTGTATATACTGATAACATAAAATGCTATCAACAATACTATCACAAGCAGGACTATAAGTGTAGTTCCCATATTTTTTCCTTTTTAATAAATTTGGTAATTATATAATAATTTTTAAATAATATCCAGCTTGCCATTTTTACGCCGCCCCAAGCGGTAGATGCAGCACTTCGCCAAGAGCGTGTATGACGGCGATGTCTCTGTTGTTTATCTCGCCATCGCCGTTAAGGGCAAAGATGCAAAGCTCCAATATCTTGCGCCTCACCATAGGTTTTGAGTTTTGTATCTCGTCTATGACCTTTTCAAATCTTTCAGGCGAAAACTCCGAGTAGGGGAT
>JAITNC010000161.1 GCA_031290675.1 Campylobacteraceae bacterium
ACGTCCTCTACGCCGACAAGTTCGCCGTTTTGGTATATTCTGTTTTGAAACTCATCTTTTTTGCCCTCTTTGATACCCAAAATGTACAAAAACTCACTTTTTATATCCTCAGGAACGTAGGGCATTATCTCTTTTTCTATCTTTTGTATCTCAAATTCGCTTATAATCTCGTCAAGTCCGCTCACCGAATACTTAACAGGGCTTATGATATCGCGTGTCAAAGCTTCGGGCAAGTCGTGAAACAGTGCGCTAAAAAAGTTATTTTCAAGCCTTTTTGGACAAGCTTTTATCTTCAGCGAGTAAAAATAACCCAAGATGGCTACTATGAGCATATGTCCCAAAACAGATGTGCGGGGAATGCGCTGTGTCTGCGCCCAACGCTTTTGAAAACGCAGCCTGCCGCTCAGGTCTATCAGACGGGAAAGTTTCATATTCATAGCTATTTTGCGCACGCCCTCAAGCGAATAGTACTCCTCCATCTCATCTTCCACAGAGTTTTTCACGTTCTCTATGTCGCTTAAAAATTTGCTTGTTTGGTAGATGATAGAAAACTCCCATCTCGTAGCAAGATAAGAGGCGGCTTTGAGTATAAAACGCTCTTTTTTGTGCGAGTTTTCATCGCTCAAGTACTTCTCAAACCGCTCGTAAAATCTCCCCTCTTCTATGCTTGTGAGCGAATCTTTCAAGCCTGAAAGCACCCATACATTTATCTCTTTCGTCTTTTTTTGAAGCGCTTGATGAAAAACATCGGGTCTGATGTCAGTAACGACGACACGGCGCAAAAACTCAAATATGCCAGCCTCTATCATACGCGGCATATCTATATCTTTCTCCTCTTTGGCGAGGAAATAAGCGATGATAAACTTGTGCGCCTGCTTGTCAAGCTCCACGAGCTCAACCATTCTCGGATAGTCATTCCACCGCTCTATGGAGGCCGCTAAAAAAAGCTTGTCTACGAGCTTGGCACTTATCATTGTCGCTCCAATTTGTCAGAGTCTATCTCTATAATCGTATGTACATTTCCGCGCGGGTTGAAGTCAGCCGTTACTTTCAGCCATTTTGGCTGGAGTTTTTTTTGCAATGTGTCAAATATCTCATTTGCGCTTGCCTCATGACTTACGTTGCGGTACATAAAGCTATTGATATACAGCTTCAACGCTTTGAGCTCAACGACCCATTTGTTTGGCGTATACTCAAGATATATCACAGCGAAGTCGGGGTATCCGCTCCTCGGGCACAGGCACATAAACTCAGGCAAAGTTATCTTGATGATATAGTTTTTCTCGTGGCTGTTTTCCCATATCTCAAGGTCTTTTTCTATATCAAACTCTTTTATATTTTTTTCACCGTATTTCATCGTTTTTCCTTAAAAATCTTTAATATTTTTTGGCTTATCAAGTAAAAATCCCTGCGCAAAATCCGGTCTGGCATCTTTGAGAATATAGAGCATTGTCTCTTTGTCTATAAACTTGATGAGGGATTTGACGCCAAAGATTTTTGTAACGCTTATAAGCGATTTGAGTATCTCAAAATAGTCTCTGTTGGAGATATTTTTCACGTACTCTATGTCAAAGCTCGCTATGTCAAATCTGATGCCGTGTTTTAGGTACTCAAGCACGTCATCTCCTGCGCCGAACTGCTCAAACACGACGCCAAAACCAAGCGTTCTATACTCGTCTATGATAGTTTTAAACCGCTCAAACTCATCGTACGTTTTTTGCTCGCTAAGCGAAAAATAGATATTTTTGGGCTCAATGTCCATATCTTTCAAAAGCTCTTTCAAAGATATAAAAAAGCTCCTGTTTCTGAAAGATACAGCGGATATTTTGATGATAAATATGAGATTTGGCTCTTTGGTCAGTATCTGCTTTATCTCGCCCAAAATCGCCCTTGTCATAAACTGGTCAAACTTTATCTCATAGCCGTTTTTGTTCACGGAGGGGCTTATCTGCGAGATAGGCAAAGTACCGTAGCGGTCTATGCGAAGCTTTGCATTTACACTAAAAATCCAAGGGGTTTCATAGATGTTGTCAAACTTTCTCAAAGCGTGGTAAGCGACCTCAAAATTGCCCGAATTTACGGCATTTCTCACAAGCGTATCAAACTCGCTCGGCTTTAAGATATCCTGCAGGTCGTTTTCTATGTTATTGACAGTGTCTATGAGTTTTGAGATGACGTTTTTAGCGTTGCTGTCGTACGATTTTTCTATAACAGCCATATCGGTTTTGACCTCTATCTTGAAAATACCCTCATTTTTTATATCTTTACAAAACCCACGCAGCGTGTGTTCAAGGTGTTTTTCGCTCTTTGTGTCGCTGAAAATAAGCAAAAGATTTCCAGACTGATACCGCCCTATCGGGATTTTTTTGAAGCCGTTTGAGATGAGATACAAGTTGAGTTTTTCTACTATTTTTTTCAAAATCTGATTTCTCGCCCAAACTCCGTATTGCTCTTCCAAATAGTTGATATTTTTGATGTTTATTATCGCTACAAAGCCGTCTTTTCGCTTTTTGCGCAAAAACTTTTGTATCTCATACACTATCGTTTGGGCGTTAAAAGCGCTCGTGTAGTCGTCTATCAGGCTCTTTTGAAAACCGACATAAATCATATAATAAATGTAATAAATATAGACGAGAATGAAAAAAATCAACAAAATAAAATTATTATCTTCTATATCAAAAAGTGTGAAAACGCTCATATAAATGAGGATAAGCGCCAAGAAAGGGGCGCCTATCTTCAGCGCCGTAGCAAACCTGTTTTGCCTCTCTTTGGCTTCAGAATACAACATCAGACGTCCAAGTATTTCACATCTTTTGCGTGTTCTTGTATGTATTGGCGTCGTGGTTCTACCTCGTCGCCCATAAATAGTGAGAAAATACCGCTCGCATCATCAAAATCTTTGATGTTTACGCGTAAAAGACGACGATTTTCAGGACTCATTGTAGTTTCCCAAAGTTGTTCGGGGTTCATCTCACCAAGACCTTTATAACGCTGTATATAAGCGCCTTTTTTGGCGTTTTTTTCTATCTCTTCCAACACATCTACAGGGTCGCGGCCGTCAAAATCTATACTTATACTTTTTACTTTTTCGTGGATATAAAGCGCCTCTTGGTAGAGGTTGTTTGTGAAAAGCTCGTCATTTACGATAAGCTCTTCAAGTCCCTCGTTTGTTTGTATGAAAAGGTGAACCTTTTCGTCTGTAACTATGTGGTTGAGTATGTTGAAACCATCTTTTTCTACAAAAGCTTTTATCTCCGCAAAAAGCTCTTGCGATGTTTTGCCGACAAGGTCAGGATTTTCAACCAAATGTCGCACGACAGATATCACGGAGAAGCGTTTTTCAAGCTCTTTTAAAACTCCACGATAAGCAGAAACTATCTTGAAATAATTTATCAAATCGTTTGTGCCGATGTCCTTAAATTCTACATTTTCTATGCCGTTTGTTATCAAAAACTCATTCATAGCTTTATCATCTTTGAGATAAATCTCTTTTTTGCCTTTTTTGTATCTGTAAAGAGGCGGCTGAGCGAGATAGATATATCCGTTTTCAACCACAGGGCGCAAAAATCTAAAAAAGAATGTCAAAAGCAGCGTTTGAATGTGGCTTCCGTCTACGTCGGCATCGGTCATAATGATGATTTTGTGGTATCTTAGCTTGCCTTCGTTGAACTCTTCGGCTATACCGCAGCCAAAAGCGGTTATCATATTTTTTATCTCTTCTGTTTGGAGTATTCTGTCCAATCTGCTCTTCTCAACGTTGAGTATCTTTCCTCTAAGCGGCAATATCGCTTGAAAAACTCTATCGCGTCCCTGTTTTGCAGAGCCTCCCGCTGAGTCCCCTTCCACAAGATAAAGTTCGCATATCTCGGCGTCTTTACTTTGACAGTCGGCAAGTTTGCCGGGCCGTGTTCCGATACTCATAGCGTCTTTTCTGCGTGTCAAATCTCTCGCTTTTTTCGCCGCTTCTCGCCCTCTCGCTGCTGCTAAGGCTTTACCCATCACAGCTCTCGCCTCTATCGGATTTTCCTCAAAGTATTTTGTGAGCTGCTCGTAAGTAAATCTCTGAACTATAGGCTTCACGTAAGAGTTGCCGAGTTTGCTTTTTGTCTGACCTTCAAACTGCGGTTCCGGCACTCTGATACTTACTATCGCGATAAGTCCCTCTTGAACGTCCTCGCCTGTTATTTTCGTATCTTTTTCACGTGCGGCGGCGTTTAGATTGACATAATTTACGATGGCTCTTGTAAGTCCCGCCCTAAATCCGCTCTCGTGCGTACCGCCTTCGGGAGTTTTTATGTTATTGACAAATGAGTAAAAAATCTCCGTATATCCGCTGTTGTAAGCGAATGCTATGTCTATCTCCAAATCCTCAACGGCACTTTGAAAACGAAACGGTTTTACCGCTATCTCTTTTGTGTTTAGGTCTGTTACAAACTGCTCTATACCACCCTCAAAGTGGTAACTCTCTTTTCTGCCGCTTCTGTTGTCTTTAAAATTTATAACGATTTTTGGGTTTAGATATGCTATCTCTTTAAATCTTTTTGCAAGTGTATCAAAGTCAAATTCTGTTACCTCAAATATCTCGCTGTCAGGCCAAAACTCAACCGTAGTTCCTGTTTTTTTAGAGTCCCCGATGGCTTCAAGGTCATACTGTGGGATACCTTTTTGGAACTCTTGTCTATACTCTTTGCCGTCCCTTTTGATATTTACAACAAGTTTTGATGAAAGTGCGTTTACGACCGAAACGCCCACGCCGTGCAGACCGCCGCTCACTTTGTAAGTATCTTTGTCAAACTTTCCGCCCGCATGCAAAACCGTCAAAACAACAGTCGCCGCAGAGATATGCTCTGTCGGGTGTATATCTACAGGGATTCCGCGTCCGTTATCTGTGATGAGCGCCGAGCCTTCATTTGTAATCTCAACGTTTATGACATCACAGTAGCCCGCCATCGCCTCATCTATGGAGTTGTCCACTACCTCATAAATCAAATGGTGAAGTCCGTTGATATTTGTGTCGCCTATGTACATTCCGGGTCTTTTTCTGACCGCTTCAAGACCCTTTAAAACTTTAATATTTTCCGCTGCGTAATTGCTCATAATTTTCTCTCTTTTAAATTTTTTATCTGATAATCGGCATAACAATCGTTATAAAATCTTTCGCTTCAAGCGTGAACGGCAATGACGAATCATTGAACCCAAGCCCGAAGTTACTCTCCTCTATGTTGCTCAAAAAATCAAGCATATATCTGCTGTTAAATGACAGATTTATATCCTCGCTCAAGCCTGTATCAAACTCTATCTCGGTTTTGGCTTCGATATTTTCATCATTTAAGCTCTCAAATATGATATTTTTGGGCTTAAACGTTATTTTTATCTCAGGCGATATGATAGATATCTGTTTTATGGATTCTACCATCTTTTCACGATTTAGCTGTATTCGGAAATGTTTTTCTTTCGGGATAATTCTATCATAATCAGGAAATTTTCCATTAATAAGTTTTGTAAAAAAGGTAAATTCATCTGATTTTGCGATGAGAGTATTTTCGTCGTAAAAAATTTCTATATTATTTGAGAAGAGTTTTCCAAACTCAACGATAGCTTTTTTAGGGATAATAAGCGAAAAGTCTTTATCTGTTTCACGCTCTTTTTTGAAAATAGCCAACCTTCTCGTGTCTGTAGCGACAAAATTTACAAAGTTATTTTTTATATCTATCAGTGCGCCGTTAAGCTCAAACTTTGGATTGTTGTTGTCTATAGCCGGAGTTATTTTCTTTACGGCTTTTACAAAATCATCAGCGCCTATGTCAAATTTTGGTTTGTTTTCAACTTCAGGGAAATTTGGAAATTCCAGATGGTTGAACATAGGAAGGCTAAATTTTGAACTGTTTTGCTTGATATACAAAGAGCTGCTTATACTCTCAAGAGTTATATCTCCCTCTTTGAAACTTTTTACGATTTGCAACAGTTTTGTTCCGTTTGCCGTAGCGTATCCGCCGGCTGCTATTTTTACATTTTTTGTTCTATAGCCAAAACCTATCTCAAAGTCCGTAGCTTTTATCTGAAGCTCGTCTTCTGTAGCGTTTAATAGCACGTGAGATGTTATTTGACTCAAATCTTTTTTTTCCAAATAAGACTGAGTATTTGTCAAAATGACCTCCAGTATCTCTTTGGCGACAACAATCTTCATTTTATACCCCTTATTTATTATTAAATTTAAATAGTAGAAATAGTAGTTTACCTTGAAAATGTGAAAAACTCAAATTTTCACCCAAAAACAGGCACTTTCGTGCGTGAACAAAACTGTGCTTGTTTTTCACATTTTTCACTTCCACTTTCACTCGCCTTTGCTTAATATCTTGTTTTGCAACTCGTCCAACTTTAGTCTAAATTTCTCATCGGTTTTTATCAGTTCGTTTATCTTTTTCATATTGTGAGATACGGCTGTATGGTCTTTCATACCAAAAAATGACGCGAGCGAAGGCATAGAATTTGGCGTGAGATTTCTCGCCAGATAGATACCTATTCTCCTCGCTTCTACTATATTTGTTGAGCGTTTTTTTGACTTTATCTCGCTTGGTTTTATATTCATCTCTTTTGAAACCATCAAGATAATATTTTCCAAAGTTACGTTTTTGTGCCGCTCTTTTATCTGTTCTCTCATAACATTTTTCGCAAAATCAAGCGTGATTTTCTGCCTCATGAGCATAGCATAAGCGTTCAGGTTGATGATAGCGCTCTCTATCTCCCTGATGTTATCTCCCATATTTGAAGCGATATAATCAACGATATCTCCGCTCAAGTCTACGCCGTCAAGCTGGCATTTTTTATTTATGATGGCTATCTTTGTTTCAAGCTCGGGGTAGCCGATATCTGCGAGCAAACCCCACTCAAATCTGCTTTTGAGCCTCTCTTCTATGCCGTCTATCATCTTTGGCGGTTTGTCAGAGGTTAAAATAATCTGCTTTTTTACCGTGTGCAGTTCGTTAAATGTGTGAAAAAACTCCTCTTGAGTCTGTATCTTGTTTGAAAAAAACTGTATGTCGTCTATAAGTAAAAAGTCGCATTTTCTATATTTTTCGCGAAATCTGTCCATAGTTTTCATCATCAGATGGTGAGTATAATCATTCATAAACTGCTCACTCGTGACGTATATGACTATCTTGCCTTGATTTTGGGCATAGTTTCCTATAGCGTGTATCAAGTGAGTTTTGCCGATACCTGTCGGGCCGTAAATAAACACAGGGTTATAAACAACTCCGGGTTTTGCGGCGGCGGCTTTTGCTACAGTGTAGGCGTAATTGTTTGAAGCCCCGACCACAAAGCTGTCAAAGCTGTATGAAGGGTTCAAAATGCTGTTTCTTGAGCCTCTGTTTTTATCGCCCTCATCGCTTGGGGAACTCTTTTTTGAACTTGTGGTTTTATTTTTCAGGACAAACTTCACAGAGTGTTTCATGCCTGTTTCCTGCTCAAAGAGGTGAGAGAGTTTTTCGGTGTACTTTGTCTTGACCCAATTTAAAACCAAAACATTTGGAACGTTAAAAATGATAGTGTCAGACTTTGACTCTTTTTCGTTATAACTCAACTGTCTGATGTATCTGTCATACTCGGCAAAAGGAATCTCGTTTTTCAAAAGTTCAAGTATGTTGTCAGATAACAAAATCGTCCTTCGCAAGTTTTAATAAACTTCTATTTTACCTGATTTTGGTTGAATTGTATGTTAAATAAAAGCTGGGTACAATACTGTAAATTTTACAGAAGGATTTTTATTGACAGTTTTAGGGATAGACCCGGGAAGTAAAAATTGCGGATACGCGATAATAGAAAAAACTCACAACAAGCTAAGGCTCGTAGAAGCGGGGCTTATCAAGATAAAATCAAGCGAACTTCAACACCAGATAAGCGAACTTGTAGAGGGCATAGACATCGTTTTCAAAAACGCCCAGATAGACGAAGTGGCGATAGAGGATATATTTTTCGCATACAACCCCAAAACAGTGTTGAAATTGGCGCAGTTTAGGGGCGCTTTGAGCCTCAAAGTCTTACAGGTTTTCGGCAATTTCAGCGAATATACACCGCTTCAGGTCAAAAAAGCAGTTACGGGAAAAGCCAAAGCCAAAAAAGAGCAGGTCGCTTTTATGGTCAAGCGTATTTTGGGGATAAATCAAGAGATAAAACCGTTGGATATTACGGACGCGATAGCGGTGGCGCTGACGCATGCGCAGAGGATAAGGTGATTTACGGAAATTTTGCAAGCAAAATCTCCTAAGCTAATCTTTTATGTTTTCTGACACGCTCTTTTGCGCCAATACTTCGTTACTCGCTCACCAGCGTCGTCATATACCAGTTCGTATTATTCCTAGCAGGCTCACTCCCAGCCTTGTCTTGGCACAAAATAGCTGTGCCATAAAGACATAAATTTGGTATGCTCCAATCCCTTCCCGTCATTGCGAGCCTGTAATCAGGCGTGGCAATCCACATTTTTTACGGAGATTTTGACT
>JAITNC010000163.1 GCA_031290675.1 Campylobacteraceae bacterium
ACTTGGCTTCGTTACATACCAGTGCGTATGCGCCTCGCCAAATTTTCAAACTGCCTTATATAGACACAAAATTACGTCGTTAAAATTATGCAAATTTGGAGTTAATTCCCCTCCTGCGGAGGGGGGGGCGTAGGACGGGGTGGTTTTTCTTTGCCCTCTTGTGTCATTGTGAGGAGCGAAGCGACGTGACAATCTGTGTTTTGTATCACATAAGAGAACTGGATTGCCACGCCTGGGTACAGGCTCGCAATGACGGAGAGGGTTAAAGGAGCTGAGATGCTCACGAATGAGCGCAAGCTCACGATGACACATGGGGGGCTTCGCCTTTTGTCTGACATAAGAGGGATGACGGATGGGTGAATAATTCATAATTGGAAATTCGTAATACGTAATTAGAGTATACCAAATTTACAAAATTTTAGCGTTCGTTTTTTTGGTGAGAACAAGGCGATTTTTTAAATAAATGAGAGCGCATACGTCTGAGTATGTAACCGAATTTATCTAAAAATCAACGAAGTCAATCATCAAAAAGAGTCAGCTAAAAATTGTAAAAGGCAGGAACGTTAGAACGTCCTTCCCATCGTAAACTCAAAGCTACTAGTCCTGTCGCCATCCTCTTTCTTGATAGGTCTGGCAAAGATGAACTGTATCGGTCCCATAGGTGAGATCCACTCTATAGCCACGCCGCCGCTCGCCCTTTTGTCGTCAAAATTCTTTTCGCCTATCATGCCATAATCAAAAAACAACGCACCTCTCATTTTGATTCGCTCCACGATAGGAAAGCTCATCTCTACAGAGTTGTAAAATGACATCTTGCCGCCCGTGAGCGCGCCATTGGCGTTTTTGGGCGCTATGGAGTTACTCTCAAAACCTCTTAGGGAGTTTGTACCGCCGAGATAAAGCTTTTCGTTATATGGCAGGTAGCCGTTCTCTTTGATCCAGCCAAACTGCGCTTTGTATCGCAAGATAAGGTCGTATCCTATGAGATCTTCCAAACCGTAAAATGTGGCAAATTTCGTGATACTTTTCAAAAACTTTTGGTCTCCGCCCGCACCCGCGAACTCGAGCGAACTGCTGGCTATGAAGCCTTCGCGCGGCAGATAATAATCATCTGTGTTGTTAAATGTGATGCTTGGCGTCACTGCGCTTTTTATCGACTCTTCCAAAAGCCCCGACCTGTCGTATTTGTCGTATGTGCTTGATATATCGCTAAGCTCTGACTTCTCATATGTGTATTTCGCAGCGACCGACACGTGGCGTCCAAGACGGCGCCCCAAACTCACGTAAGCTCCTGTGGTCAGCTCATCATAATCATAAAAATCATAATCCCTTCTATAGACGCTTCCGCCGAGGCTGTAAACAGAGTCAAATATGCGTGGATTTGTCATGGATACAGAGCCTGAAAGCTCCTTGTCCGACCTCTCCACGTTTACGGACGCACTCACGCCGCTTCCGAGTAGATTTGTTTCAGATACGTATCCGTTTATCAAAAATCCGTCAGACGAGCCGTATCCGATACCCCCACCAATAGCTCCCGTCTGCCTCTCTTTGACGTCCACGACGAGGTCAATCTCATCTTTTGAAACCCTCTCCTCTTTGATGGTTACGTCCTCAAAGTAGCTGGTTCGCCTCAAAGCGTTTCTTGACTCTGCAAGGTCTGTTCTGTTGTAGAGGTCTTTTGGCGCTAAAAATACATCTCGGCGTATGATGCGGTCAAGCGTCATCGTGTTGCCCATGATACGCACATCTCTGATGTAGACTTTGTCGCTTGGAATGACCGTGTAGATAAGGTCTACGACACGTGCTTTGCTATCTTTTTTGACATCAGGATAGACCCTCACGTAGGCGTATCCCTGGTCTGCTATCATATCTTCAAGGGCTTTGGCGTCTTTTCTCATCTTCGTGATATCAAAAGTGTCTTTTCTCTGCAAAAGGAACGATTTTTTCACTTTTTCTATGTCTATAAAACCATCTGGAATCTCTATCGTTGTGTTGCCGACTTTGTATTTGTCGCCCTCTTCTACTTTGTACTCAAGTTTGGCGTTGTAGTTGTCAAAATAAACCCTCAAGTACGGTTCGCTGACGTTTGCGTCCAAAAAGCCGTATTTGTAGTAGATATCGCGTATCTTGTTTGAGTCGTTGTCAAGCTCCATAAGATTTACTTTGCCGTCGTTTCTGCCCCACATCCAACCCATAAACTCCCGCTCTTTGTTTGAGAGTGTCGGCTCAAAATTTCTATATTTCAACTCGCTGGCACCGTATACATCAACACTTTTTATGATGATATTTTCGCCTCTGTTTATCTGAAAATTTACCTCTATACTCTGCTCGTTCAGCTTGCTCGTGTTTACCTCTACGACCGTATCAAAATACCCCTGTATCTCGTAAAATTTCTTTATCTGCTCTTTTGAAAACTCTATCTTGGAGTAGTCGTATATCTCGCCTTTTTTGACATTTGTGAAAGAGTTGATGGAGTCTTTGTCGTTGTCCCCGACACCCGAGATATCTACTTTGGCGATGACGGGTTTCTCTTTGAGGTTAAATATCAAAGCTCCGTTCTCCTCCTCTATCACGATATCTTCAAAATACTGTTGGCGAAACAAAATGCGCACAGCCTCGTCTATCTTGTCTATATTCATCTCATCGCCCGCGTGCAGACCTATCATGTCCATAGCCGTTTCAGGCGAAAGGTATATAAGTCCGTTAAATTTTATGGACTCTATGGGTTTGGCAAACGATACGTCAGCTAAAACAGCGGCGCAAGCAAGGGAAAGTAGGGTTTTTTTCATTCAAAATGTCCATTGGTATAAAAATTTGATAAATAAAGCTGATATAATATCATCTTTAAACTAATAATCAAATCAATATGGAGCAAAATGTGCTTGTAGGTATTGTAGGTCTTGGACTTATCGGCGGTTCTATGGGGCTGGCTTTGCAAAATACGAAACTCGTCAAAAGGGTCGTGGGATTTGACCACAATGTGGCACACTGTGAAGAGGCTTTGAGGTTAAATCTTGTCAATGAGATAGTAGATTTTGATGATATAAAAAAGTGCGACGTGATATTTTTGGCTATCCCTGTGGACGCCATCATGGCGGCGATGAAAAACCTCGTAGATGTCAGCGGTGACACCACCATCATAGACCTCGGCAGTACAAAAGAGCAGATAGTCAATGAAACGCCGCAGGTTTTGAAGAAAAATTTTATTCCCGCTCATCCGATGACAGGTACGGAAAAAACAGGCCCGGGTGCGGCGTTTGCGACGCTTTACAACGGCGGCATAGTCGTCATCTGCAAAAGTAAAGAGGTGGAGGATATACACTTGACGCGCGCCGTGCAAATCTTTTCACATATAGGTATGAAAATATTTTTTATGAACCCAAAAGAGCACGACCGCCACGCTTCGTACATATCGCATATGCCCCACGCTCTCAGTTACGCTCTAGCAAACAGCGTTATGCGTCAGGAAGACCCCAAAAGTATCTTGATATTGGCGGGCGGCGGTTTTAAAGATATGAGCCGCGTAGCGAAAAGTTCGCCTGTTATGTGGAGTAACATTTTCAAGCAAAATAAACAAAATTTTTTAGATGCACTCACGAACTTTCAAGCGGAACTTGAAAAATGTAAAACTATGGTAGAAAAAGAGCAGTGGGCGGAGTTGGAGGAGTGGATGAAAAACGCCACCACACTGCATAAGATACTTTAGGCGATTTGGGAAGACCCAAATCGCAAACTCAGTTGCTAGTTACCAACAATCAATGGAGGCAGGACGACACCGCCGCTATTATCAATAATATCGTTTGGCAACCGTGGCAACCAACAACCAAAATCAACGTAATCATCGGGAAGGCTGGGCAAACTTGTACCGACGCTGCTGTTATCATCACCAATGATAGGATCGCCAGGATCAGGTTCAATGATAGGATCGCCAATGAGGACTTCATCATCATCGATCATATTTTCATTGTTATGATCATAATACTGCCAATTTTGTGCATATTTAAATATTTGATAATAATTATTATGCACAATCATCCATTTCGCACTTAAATAACCATCCTTGTTTTGAAAGCACCACTCATAAATCAAATTGTCTTTGTGTTTTACCCAGCAAGAGGAAGCATTGTTGTATGTAAAATTATACGGACTACCAGCAAGGGAGTTGCCATAGTTAGAAAAATTTACAGGCAGACTACTATTGCCAAAATGTTTAAACAATACAGTGCCGACAATCGGTTCACTTAAAGTAGGAAAATATTGCGGAAATAAAGAGGTTGAAATGTCTATTTCATCACTTGACAAGTCTGAAATCACAGCCTCTAAAATAAAATGTTGCTTGTTATATAAAGCCGTATAACCCAAAGCTTTATTGGTCTCAAGCGCATAAAGCCCTTCCCCAACTTCTTCGTAATAGTTATCCGAGAGAGTATCTACAAAATAGCTGGAAACATTGCTCGCTACAGGATAACGTAAAAATGCTTTTCCCGTGCCATCAACTGCCACAAGCTTGAAAGCTGGGAAATCATCTACCTTTACCGACAGAGGCACCAAGCCATCCTCATCGTATCCACCGCTATTGTTGGTATCTGGGCCATTTACATCTGATTTGTTATCGCTGTCAGACAAACTGCCACTACCGTCTTTGATGGTGTTGCTACCGCCACCGCTACTGCCGCAACCAATCAATAAGGTTAAAACCAAAGCTAAAAATATGAGCTTGAGCAATTTCCTCATTTTTTCTCCTTTAAAATAAAATCAAACTGTAATGGCGATTTGGGAAGACCCAAATCGCGAATTTATAAAGCCTACTTGTTAAAGATTTGATAGGTAACTATCTAAAATAATCCAACTAAATAACGTTCTTGTGCCAAAAAAACTAATGTCATCAGACCACCTATATTCGCAGTTGCCACTTTTTTTGATGTAAGCGTACTCATCATCTGTTCCATTTACTAGTTCGTATTTGAAGCCTGCACTTTTAAGAGCAGTTCTATAGTCATCAAGAGCATCTTGCGTTATAGCAGCGTCAATGTAACCAACACTTTTGACAACCTCAACAAGTCTAAGCGGTGCGTCAGTAGGCTTTAAGCTATCGTATGTCGCATCATTATAATATGATATATCAAGGGAGTATTTGCCGTCAGACTCTTTTGTTATACCTACAACTGTGGTATCTAAAATATCGCTATAATAGTAGTCGAAACCTGCTTTATTATGTGAAAATAACCATTTGACAGGCTTAATTTTGTTGTTGATATAGTCGTTTACGTTGACGAGCGGGTAATGTACGGCACTTTTTATAATAGAAAAGATATCTGTGATAAGAGTAGGAAAAACTCTATCTATGGCTGCAAAATCAACATCGGCACAAAGACCGGAGCTTCCGCCACCACCACCAGTTTCACCACCACCAGTTTCACCACCACCAGTTTCACCACCACCAGTTTCACCACCACCAGTTTCACCACCACCAGTTTCACCACCACCAGTTTCACCACCACCAGT
>JAITNC010000210.1 GCA_031290675.1 Campylobacteraceae bacterium
CAATAAAGTGTTTTACTATAAGCTTATACTTTTAGGCTCTAACGTAGAGCCTTTGGTATACTCTTCGCAAAGCGAGATAAAGAGTGATGTTATCGCCAAAGTTTCGCTCAAAAACAGACTTGTTTTTGGTGTCGTAAGCGAGCCGGTCGCACGACCTGACTTCACATGCCAGCCCATCATAGAGGTCGGCGACAAGTTTTTCACGCACTCACAGCTTGAGATAGCGAAATTTATCTCTGATTATTATTGCTGCTCGCTTGGCATGGCGCTTAGCATCTTTGTGCCGCACTCCACGCAAAAACCGACATTTCCCGACGTAGATATAACCCCGCCAAAACTAACCGCCAAGCAAAAAGAGGCGTTTGACTTTGTGAACTCTCACACTCCATCTTTGATTTTCGGCGATACGGGAAGCGGCAAAAGCGAGATATACATCTCACTTATATGCCAAACGCTCTTAAAGGGTAAAAACGCTATCTATCTTTTGCCCGAGATAGGACTGACCCCACAGCTTGAGTTTCGCCTGCGGGCATATTTCGGCTCTTTGGTCGCCATCTGGCACTCAAAACTTAGCAAAAAAAAGAAAGACGAGATACTGCGAGATATAAACGAAGGCAAAATAAGAGTTGTTTTGGGCGCGAGGTCTGCGCTGTTTTTGCCGCTTTTTGATGTCGGACTTATCGTCGTGGACGAAGAACACGATGAGAGTTACAAATCAAACAGCGCGCCAAGGTACAACGCCAGAGATATAGCTCTGATGCTCGCCAAAAATATCAACGCCAAAGTTGTGCTTGGAAGCGCTACGCCAAGCGTTACAACTATCGCCAAGATACCATACTTCAGGCTAAAGGGGAGTTTTTTTGAGAGCAAAAAAGAGGTCATTTACGAAACCAAACACAATGAACTTTCCCTTGCTCTGCTTGATGAGGTAGCGTTGGCGTTGAGTAAAAAACAGCAAGTTATCGTTTTTTTGCCTACACGTGCGCACTTCAAATACATCACTTGCAAAAACTGCTCTGCTGTTATAGAGTGCCCGTTTTGTTCTGTCGCTATGAGCCTGCACAAGCAGTTAAACGCACTCAAATGCCACTACTGCAACTTCACATCAAGGATAAGCAAAACTTGCCCTGTGTGCGGAAGCGAGACTATGGAAGCGACAAGGCTCGGAACTGCTGAAGTCGTAGACAGACTGAGGGAGATTTTCCCGGACAGTGTAACTGAAAAGTTCGACAAAGACGAGGTTACGACAGACGCAAAACTTGGCAAAATACTCAAAAACTTCAAAAACCAAGAGATAGATATACTCGTCGGCACGCAGATGTTGAGCAAAGGACACGACTACCACAATGTCGGGCTTTCGGTCGTGATGGGTATAGACTCACTTTTGGCGATGAGCGACTTCAAGGCACGAGAAAAAGCCCTCTCGCTCGCCATACAGATAGCAGGACGCAGCGGACGAAAAGAGGAGGGCAGGGTCTTTATACAGAGCAGAAACAGAGAGTTTTTTGAGAAGTTTTTGCAAGACTACGACGCTTTTGTGGAAGCTGAGAAAAAGGTGCGAACGGGGCTTTTCCCGCCGTACTCCAAGCTGATGAGACTTCTCATCTCCCACAAAAGCGAACAAAAAGCAAAAGATATCACGGACAAAACAGCTGCTGCGCTGCAAGAGTTCAAAGATGTAGAAATAGTAGGACACGGCAAAGCCGATATAGCTAAGATATCCAACAAATACCGCTACTTCGTTCTTTTGAGAAGCCCATCGCCCAAACCACTCCTTCGTGCCGCCAGTGTTGTAAAAAACAGCATCGTTCAGGTAGATATGGACCCGCTGTCGTTTTCGTAAAAATTTTGAAAACCATCAATTTTAAATTTCGCCCTTTAGATTCTAAATCCTATCAGCATGGGCTAATATTAAAAAATCCAAACTTTAAAGCGTTTAAGCTTTTGCAAATCGTATAGTAAGCCCGAAACTTTTGATGAGTTTCATAAAAGTATCAAGCTGCACTTTTGTTTGACCATCAAAGGATTTGTACAAGCCCTCTCTGGTTGTGCCTACTTCTTTTGCTACTGTTGTCATACCTTTGGCTTTTGCGATATGACCTAAAGCTCTTTTCAAGTCAGCTTCATCGCCTTGTTCTAAAATGTAATTTAGATAGCCCTCTATCGTTTCATCATCAGTTAATTCTTTGGATACATCTGTATCAAATGGTGATAAATTGGCGTCACCTTCTTTGATATATTTATATTTTTTCATCTTTTTGCACCTCTGCCTTCCTGAATTGTTTGCAATAGCTCTTTAGCCGCCTCTATATCTTTGCTTTGAGTAGATTTATCGCCGCCGCTTAAGAGCCAAACTTCGTCATTTTCTATATATACATTAAAATATATACGATAACCCGCTCCCATCTCAATCTTAATCTCGCTGATACCTTTAGCGCCTACGATGGGTTTTGTTTTGCCCAAATAGCCATCAACGGCTATCCGATCCGTTTTGTCCTTTATAATCGTTCTGAGCATTTTATTTTTAAGATCATCAAACCATTTTTGAAACAAGTCCGTTTTTATAACTTTTGACATTTTCCACCTTTTTGATATTGTAAACTAAAATTCACAAAAAGTCAAGCGCACATACATTACCTTACTTCACGAAAACGACA
>JAITNC010000218.1 GCA_031290675.1 Campylobacteraceae bacterium
TCTGGTGGACCGTGTAGGGGTCGAACCTACGACCAATTGATTAAGAGTCAACTGCTCTACCATCTGAGCTAACGATCCGCCATCAGAAGTTGAAAGACGCAATTATATAACTTTTTAGACTATAAAAAGCTAAAAGTTGAAAATTATTTTGATTTTTTTGCAAAATGCCCTGATTTGGGCGTTTGTATACCCACAAAAAGCTAAAAAACGGATTTATATGGCATCATTAAGGATAAAATTTATTTAAAAAGGATAAAATTTAACCTTTATAATTAAGGACGCTAACATTATGGACATAAAGATTTCCGAAACAGCAAATCTCCCATCACGCTTTGGCGATTTTAAAGTGCAGGCTTTTAAAGAGGGCGAAAAGGAGCACTTGGTCATCATAAAAGAGCCTTTGGGAGATATACCAAATGTCAGAATTCACAGCGAATGCCTCACGGGCGACGCTATAGGAAGCATAAAGTGCGATTGCCGTGAACAGCTTGAGGGCGCATTGGAATACATAGAAAAGCACGGCGGGCTAGTCATCTACCTAAGGCAAGAAGGGCGAAATATAGGGCTTTTTAACAAGATAAACGCTTATGCGCTCCAAGACGGCGGGCTGGATACTGTTGAGGCAAATCACAGGCTCGGGTTCAGGGCTGACGAGCGCACTTATGAGGCGGTGGATTTTATATTGCAGCATTTTGGGTTCAAAAGTATCAAACTTTTGACAAATAACCCGACAAAACTCACGGGTCTAAAAAGCGTTCAGATAGAGAGGCGCGTATCGCTTGTCATCAAGCCAAATTCTAAAAACAGCTCGTACTTAAAGGTCAAAAAAGATAAAATGGGGCATCTGCTCTAAAAAATATGAGGTAAATTTTGGCGAAAAAATATGAAATTTCAGGCGTAAATCTCCCGAGCTCATTTGATAAAAATATTGATACATTTGCCTCGTTTCTGCTCTCTTACAACAAAACGCACAACATCACGGGCGCAAAAGAGCGTGGAAGCGTACACGAAAATGTTTACGACAGCATCTATCCGCTGCAGTTTTTGCAAACCTCGCCCAAAAGTGCGATAGACATCGGCAGCGGAGCGGGATTTCCCGCACTCATCTTGGCTTTGGCGATGCCTGAGTGCGACTTCACGCTTTATGAACCCATCGCCAAAAAAAGCTCATTTTTGCATATGATAAAAAGCGAGATGTCCCTCTCAAACGTACAGATAAGGACAAAAAGAGTTGAGCAAGACACCCCAAAAGTCGTTGAGCTCATCACTTCACGTGCTGTTGGCGACACCTCGTTGATGATAAAACTCTCTAAAGGTTTTTATGATAAAAATACTGTTATGATTTTGTACAAAGGTTCAAGGGCGCAGGAGGAGAGCAGGACACTTAAAAACGTTTCGCTTTTTTCTCGCGAGCAGCGCAAATACCTGTTTATCAAGGACTTGGAAGATGTTTCTTAAAATCATAATTTTTATCATAGCCGTGTATTTTATTTACGTCGCTTTTTTCAGAAGGCAACCACTGAGCAAAAAGCGTGAAGACGGCGAAAATGACGCCGACACGATGGTAGAATGCGCCTCGTGCAAAACATTTGTCAGTGTGAGCGATGCTATCAAAAAAGGCGGGCGGTATTTCTGCTGTACTGAGTGCTTTAAAAAGGAGATGTCATGTTGATCATAGGCCACGCCCTCGTGCCGTTCAAGGCGTTTTATTGGGTCAAGTTGATATCAGATATCACGCCCTCATCAAGCGGCTCAAATGTTATATTTAGATTTGACAATATAAACTACAAGCAGCTCACAGACATCTGCCGTGAAAACGCTATCTCATTTGCCGTTGAGATTTACTCCGTAAAAGAGGCGCTTTTGAGCAACGCCGCCGGAGCGTCATACCTTGTCGTAAATGACAAAGTGCTGGCGAAAAATGTGCAGGATTTGGCTGAGCATTACCTTTTTGACGCCAAAGTTTTGCTTCGTATATCGCAGGAAAAAGAGATAAAAGATACAGCGCAGCTCGGCATAGACGGCGTGCTGTTCGCCAAAGGGGAGAAGTGATGGAAGTATTTAAAACTATCTTTTTTATGTGCGCTTTGACGCTGCTGCTTGTCTTTATCGGCGGGTATTTCGGCGGTCAATCAGGTATGTTGATAGCCCTTGTGATAGCGGCGGCGATGAACTTTTTTAGCTACTTTTTTTCCGACACGCTGGTACTCAAGCACTACAAAGCCATTCAGGTGGACGATAGTAACGCTAAGGGATTTTACGAGATAGTGCAAAGGTTGAGCAGAAAAGCAAATATACCGATGCCGAAGGTCTATATCATTCCCGAGCCGCTCCCCAACGCTTTCGCCACAGGCAGAAACCCCTCCCATGCGGCAGTTGCGGCTACTGAAGGGCTTCTCAACCTGCTGAGCGATGAGGAGATAGAAGGCGTTATGGCGCACGAACTCTCACACGTGAGGCATTATGATATCCTAAGCGGAAGCATAGCGGCGACTTTTGCGGGAGCTATCGCTATCATAGCGAACATCATGCAGTACGGGGCTATGATGGGTGGCGGCAGAAACAAGCAAAATCCGCTTGTGATGATAGCTATCGCTATCGTTTTGCCGATAGCGGCGGGGGTTATACAGATGGCTATCAGCAGAAGCCGTGAATATGCGGCGGACGAGGGAGCGGCGAGGCTGACATCTCACCCCGAGTGGCTTCAAAGCGCACTTTCCAAACTTGACGCATACGCCAGAGGCGGGGTCATACGACAAGCTTCGCAAGAGAGCGCACATATGTTTATCATCAACCCGTTTGCGGGCAAAAAAGTATCATTTGGCGAACTTTTCACCAC
>JAITNC010000046.1 GCA_031290675.1 Campylobacteraceae bacterium
TCGCTTATCAAGCCGAGCGAGCTTAGTATCTCAAGCTCCTCGTCCTCCGTATAGGTCGTAGGTTCATCAAAGATATGCTCAACGCCGAGCAGCGTTTTGCCGCACTTAGCACATACGAACTTGTCAAGATTGATGCCATTTTCCTGTGCCAAACGAATGAGCGGCTCTCCTATCTTGGCATCGTAAATACCGTCTTTCTCCTCATCAAAATGCATAAAAATAACTTTAGCCATTTTCTCTCCTGTTAAGATTTTTATTGTGTTCGTTGAGCCACGCCTCGTCCTCAGCCTCTATATCTCTGTACGCTTCCAACGCCTCAAGTTCGGCTTCTCTGCAGCCCACGGCCTCAACGACAGCGTTTGATGCCACAAAATGAACTTCATACACTCTTATGGTTTGCAAAAACTCACCCATTTTGCGCACGTAGCCAACAGCACCCGCGCTCATCATCAACTCGCCTATTTTCAAAAACGGATATGTCCCGTCGTTTTTCACGTCTTTCAAAAGTTTCACCTTTTGACCTATGAAAAACTTGGGCTTTTTATCGGTCTCAGCAGGCACAGTTTTCTCCTTCCATAGCGCACGCAAGACAGCCTTTGTACTTGCCCTCCTCCGCCATACCCCAAACTTCAGCGGCGGTGGGGTTGTGTCCGCTTTTGTAGTCCATATATACTTTTATCAAAGCAAATTTGAGAAAATCAAGCAATCTCGCCTCATCGTCAGCAAACTGCGAAAGGGCTTTTTTGACGAGCGTTCCGTACTCTTTCATCATATGAAAGCGCTTCACGTCTACGAGATGTTTGTCAAATTTCACATCAAAAAAGTCAAAATACTCCTCTGCATCTTTCAGCGAGTAAAACTTCTGCAAACTTCTCATCTTTACTCAAGCTCCTTTTTTAGCTCTTGTATCCAACTCTCTATCCTCTGCTGCGTCTTGTCGGCTTCGTTGGTGTTGTCTATCGCAAGTCCGCAAAATTTATCGCCCACTTGCGAGAGTGAGTGCTGGTAAGTGTAGCCCGTAGCTGGCGTAAAGCCTATGACTTTTGCGCCGGCGTTTTTGAACACTTGATAGAGTTTGCCAAGTGCGCTGCAAAAATGCTCTTTGTGCTTGACGCTATCTCCTGCGCCAAAAAAAGCTACTGTTTTGTCTTCAAATGAGATATGTTCTGAACTTATCTCAAAAAGTGCGTCCACCCAACTGAAATGTACATCGCCCTGCCCCCACGTGGAGCTGCCCAAAAACAGCACATCATACTTTTCAAACTGCGAAACATCGTCAAAATCGCTCTCCATCAAAACAGCGTCCTCTTCTAAGAGCTCAAAAGCTTCGCTCAAAGCTTCGGCTATCTTGGTTGTATCGCCTCCGGCGCTTGCGTAAAATATACCTGTCTTGCTCATATTTTCCTACTTTTTAAATGAATTGTATATATCTATCGCGGCTTTCAAGAGCTTGCCGCCCTCGTTCGCCAAATCCTCCAAAGTCCTGTAGCCAAACCTGTGCGCCTCTTTGAAAAATTTATTTACGACCACTATCTTTTCCGCCAATACAACGGCTCTGCCAAAACCCTCGTGATTCATCTCCATCACCACCGAACACATCTCGCCTGTTATCTCTTCAAACGCCAATGCCAATGCTTGGAAAATAAGGCGAATGTCCGATATCTGAAGCTCCGTGATGTCGGCTATGATGGGGATTTTTTTCAAATCCTCTTTTGTTTTGATATATTTTTTGCTCAAAAGCTCGTCATTGCTCTTTTTCGCCCATACGTCGTATTTGTCCTGCGCACGCACTTGGGCTATGAGTGTGACTATAAAAATCTTGCTAAATTCCTCCATCATCACGCCCTTTCTTCTTCTATCTTTTTGATAAACGGAGGCGGATTTGTCAAGAGCATATTTGAGAGTTTTTCAAGCTCCAACTCTATGCTGACGCTATCTTTGTATTTGATAGGAAATATCTTGCCGTTCACCACTTTAGCGGCGGCAGCAGCTCCTATGTCGGTACAGTACAAGATGTCCACGCACTCTTTTTGCAACAGCTCCACTCTGCTATCGGAAGTCTGAGCGTCTACGTTCACAACGCCAAACAGAGTGTGACCGCTGCCACTCACGTCATATAGCGCAAAATACTCGGCCGAACCGAAATGCGCATCTATGTTTTTCAAGTCATTTGTTAAAAAAGCGACTTTTATCATTTTCAAATCCTTCGCACAATTTAAAATAACAATGCAAGAAATGTTCCATGTTGAGTATTACTGCCTTTTACAATTTTTAGCTGGCTCTTTTCTTGTAAATTTGCCCTTGTGTCATTGTGAGGAGCGAAGCGAAGAATCTCAGCTCTCTTTTCCGCAAAATAATAAAAAAACAACCATAGATACCTCACAAACTGCTTAAGCAATAAAAATAATAATAACCATTATCAAATTTTAATATTAGTTTTATCTTTTTTTGAGTATTATTCCGATTTGTAGTTAATAATAATTATCAAAATCATACTTTGATAAAACCAAACTTTAGGAGTATACATGGACAAGAAGTTTTCAGCGGCAGCTATTTTAGTTTGTCTAACATCGTCTGCTATGGCTGATAATGAAACCAAGTTGGACGAGATAAAAGTCGTCAGCGCAGCGGGTTATGAGCAAAATATAGCAGATGCTCCGGCGAGCATATTTGTCATCACGAGAGAGGAACTTGAGAAAAAATCCGAGCAGGATTTGACAGACGTGCTCAAAAATGTTCCGGGTGTCTACGTGGAGGGCGGCAGCGTGTTCAAGGACGTTTCTATCCGTGGTATGGGCAGCAGCTACACTCTGTATCTCATAGACGGGAAGCCTGTATCCGGCAA
>JAITNC010000140.1 GCA_031290675.1 Campylobacteraceae bacterium
CATTTGGCAACCGAATAGTCGTAGTTCAATGCATTCGTAGCCTGCATCAAATTCCTCCTAAAAAAAGTTTTTATGTCACAAAAATATCACATAATGCAGATTATAGTATATTCAAGATAGATTCAAGCTTAATAAGATTAGATATATCTTAAATGAAAAAATCAATTACATACAGCGAAACCTCTAAACCCCTAACTCAATATTTTAACGTTTTAACGTAATATATTTATACCGATATTTTATAGCCTATAGCAGGCACATTTTTGATAAAATCTTTATCTGTTTTTTCCCTGATTCTTTTCACAAAAGTCCTGATAGCAGCGTCATTTACCCTTTTGTTTGCCCATACAGAACGTTTGATATCTTCATGCAGTGCAAAAGTTCCCACATGCCCTACAAGGAAAGATATGAACAGTATCTCTTTTCTCGTCAGGGTTATAGGCTCGCCTTTTTTTGTCAAAATTTTTCTATTTGTATCAAATTCGTAGCCTCGTCCGATGTCCATAATATTACTCAAAGAGAATTTTTGTATGGCTATATTTGTCAAAAGTGTCAACAAATCATCAGGATATACAGGCTTTATCAAGTACTTGTCAACGCCAACGTCTATAGCTCCCAAAAGTTTGTCTTTTTCACTGAATGCGCTCAATATCACCACAACCGTATCTTTCGATATCTCTTTTATCTCTTTTGTCATCTCCAAGCCATTTTTTATAGGCATCAAAATATCAGTGATTACGATATCGGGCTTGTATTTTTTAAATTTTTTCAAACCCTCGTTGCCATCGCTTGCCGTTATAAATTTGGCAAATTCGTCTTCGATCGCAACGGTAAGAGATTTTCGTATCTCAGCCTCATCTTCAACGTACAAAACAGAAAGTTTTTTTAACGGACTTTTCATCTCCATTTTTATCTCCTCTTTTTTTATTTAATTGGTATTTTTATCTCGAAATTAGCGCCATCTTTTTTATTTGCAACAATTACTTCTCCTTTCATGCTGTTTTCTATGATCATCTTGACTATATAAAGTCCAAGTCCTGTTCCCGAGCTTGCGTGCTTGGTCGTAAAATACGGCTCAAAAATCTTGTCTATGACCTCATCTTTGATGCCGCCTGCGTTGTCTGATATATTTATATGTACAAAATTTCCTTTTTTACTTACTGCGATATTTACTGTACGATTGTCTATATTTTTATCTTTAAAAGCGTCTTTGGCGTTGTTTACTATATTTAAAATAGCCTGCGAAAGCTCGTTTTTGTATCCGAAAATCTTTAACGTTTTGCTGACTTGAACGTCTATGTGAACACTTTCTCTTGAAAACGACCCCTCAAGTATAGAGAGTACCTCGTCTATCACATCGCTCATCAAAAAATCGTCTTTGCTCTTTGTGGGTTTAAAAAAGTTCCTGAAATCCTCTATCGTTTTTGACATTCGCTCTATGACGCTTTTGGCGTATTTGTACTGTTTTTCCATTTGCAAGGCGTCATTTTTCAAAAAAAGCTTTTTGACCGTAAAGAGTATGATGCCAAGCTCTGAGAGTGGCTGCCGCCATTGATGTGCGATGTTGCCTATCATCTCGCCCATGGAAGCGAGGCGTGCCTGTTGGAACATCATCTTGTCTTTTTCGCGGTTTTTCTCAACCTCAAGCCTTATCTGCTCTTTGAGGTTATGGTTGAGATTTGTCAACTGTTTTGTCTGCTCTTTGACTCTGTGTTCAAGCGTAGCGTTGAGGAGTTTGAGCTCCTCCTCTTTTTTCTTGAGCTCTTCGGTTAAGAGTATATTTGCCGTAACATCATATCGTATCGCGATGAACTCCAAGATATTTCCACGTACGTCCAAGATGGGCGAAATAGTCGTATTTACATAAAATGTAGAACCGTCTTTGGCTCTGTTTTTGGCGGTAGTTTTAAATGTCTTTTTCGCCAAGACGGTAGCCCAAAGCAGTTTGAAATTTTCCTGCGGCACGTCTGGGTGGCGCACGATGTTGTGATTTTTGCCGATAAGCTCTTCTTTGCTGTAGCCGCTTATCTTGCAAAACTCTTCATTTACGAAAGTGATGATGCCGTCAATGTCTGTCTTTGAAACTATGTTGCTCTTTTCTATGGCTTGTTTGTACTGTTTTAAGGCTTCCATAAACTTTACCCCAAGACCATAATATAACCGCGATAAGCGATATATATGCCATACGCCGCCACTATCAATCCCGCGAGTTTTATCATAATTTCTCTAAAGCTTAAAAATCCCACGACAAAGCCAAATCCCATCATAGCCGGAAGTGTTGCAAGCCCAAAAACGACCATCATCAAAGCTCCCCAAAACGCCGACCCGCTCGCTGCGGCGGACGCCAAGAAAAAATACACAAGCCCGCATGGCACAAAGCCGTTGAACATACCCAAAAGATAAAAACTTGAAAGATTTTTTGAGCTTATGAGGAAAGTGTATATTTTTTTCGTGAAAGGCCTTAAGAGGAGGGAGTTTTCTATAGACGATAAAAATCTAATCTTGCCTGCGAGCGAAACGCCCATCAATATCATCAGACACCCGATAGCGAAAAACAAAAGCCCCTGCGCTTTGGGCGATATAGCTAAAGAGCTGCCTGCAAGGCCGCAAAGCGCGCCCAAAAGGGCGTAAGAGCTTATGCGTCCGAGAT
>JAITNC010000145.1 GCA_031290675.1 Campylobacteraceae bacterium
GTAAATAAGACTGCCGTACGAGAGAGAAATTTCGATAATTATAGTAAAGCGAAAGTTGTCGGCGGCGTAGATGGCGACCTCTTGGACGTACCGTCGTGTATGCGCAACAAGATGGATTAAAAAACCACAAATTTTACCTCTCACACACAAGCGGCGTTTAACTCCTTTGCGCCGCTTGTAAAAATCAAAAACTACTATTTGTGTCATTGAATGGCTAAGCAACCCGCCACTGCCGTCATTGCAAGTTTGTAATCAGGCGTGGCAATCCACTCTTGTATCATACGAAGGCGAAGCGAAGCATGACAATGGGGGGGTAAGCTTAGGGCATACCAAGTTTACAAGATTTTAGCGACGTAATTTTGCACGATAATGAGGCGCAAATGAAGCCCGCGAGCGGTGCGTACTGAAGTACGTGAGCGAGCGTGGCGAAATTGCAACGAAACTAGCGTGCAAAAGAACAAGCTAAAAATTGTAAAAGACTAAATTATGAGATTTTGCCCGCAAACATCTCTATCTTAACTCCACCCACACCCTTCTGAAAAACAACGCTATCTGTCCCACCAAGACGACTTTTATCACTAGTTCGCTCAGCTCGTGTATTTTCTTAAAATCCGCAGTTCCTGTCGCTACCGCACCGGCTTTTTGCGCCTCAACGATATACGGTGTGAAGTACAAAACAAACGCCAAAGCGCCCGAGAGTACGACAAACAGTAAAAAAGCGCTGATAAAATCGCGATTTTTAGAAGCTGACATATATATCTCATAAATCACGATAAGAGAAGTGCAAACCATCAGTAAAACGTTAAATCTCAAAAACACTTGCGTCATCAGCACGCCGCTTTGGAAGTGGCTCAACACGCCCTCCCCCAAAAAGCCGCTTGGGAAAAATATCACAGGTGCGACTAACGCCCCAACGCTCAATTCTGCACCGACACATAAGCCTATCAACAACAGATATGTTATAAAAAAACTCTTTTGCAACGCTGTTCTTTTCACTATTTTATCCTTTCACGATAAAGCCCCTGTCAAGTCCGCTCAGGTCTTGATAAAAGCTGTAATTTTTTATATTTTGCTCTTTAAAAAACATCTCCAAAGTGTTTCTTTGGTCGTATCCCATCTCGCAAGCGAGAGCCAAAACACCCCGTTGTTTCGCCAACAAGATGATATCTCTCAACATCTCGTCCCCCTGCTCTCCACCAAAAAGCGCACTGTGCGGTTCGTTTAGGACGTGTCGCTCAAGCTCCTCTTTCGTTGAGATATAGGGAGGATTTGAGATGATGATATCGGGCGTTTTTATGCCATCAAGGTAACTTGTCAGATGAAACTTTATGCGCCCTTCTACGCCGAATTTTTTGGCGTTTGTCTTTGCCAACTCTATCGCCTCGGGCGATATGTCGCTTGCGTCTATCGTGATGTCGGGCAGCAAAATAGCTAGCATTACGCTGATGACGCCGCTTCCCGTGCCTATCTCGGCTATATGAGATGCTTTGAGCTCTTTTATGAGCTCCACTGCTTTGTCTACAAGCACCTCTGTTTCAGGACGAGGCACCAAAACGCCCTCTTTTATCGCAAATTCCCTTGAGTAAAACGATACTTTTTGTGTGATATACTCCAAAGGCGTATGTTCAGCTCTTCTCTTGACCCATGCAAAAAAGCCCTCTTCGTCGTCTACCTGCGCTTCATCGTGCGCTATAAGAAAAGTATCGCTTTTTCCGCTGAACTCACGGAGCAAAATCATCGCCTCTTTTTTGGGATTTCTAACGCTTTTTGAGAGTATCAAAGCCGATTTGTGCAAAACCTCTTTAATGCTCGCCATTATTTGCCGTATTCTACCCCGAGAGCTTTCAGTCTTTCAACCAAAGGCGGGTGCGTGTGATAAAAGGCGATATATAGGGGGTGCGAGCGTGGGAAGCTTTTGTTTTCATCGGCAAGTTTGATAAGCGCACTTGCGAGTGCCTCTTTGCTTTCGCATTCGCTTCCGTATTCGTCCGCTTTGTACTCATTTTTGCGGCTCAAAAGCCCAAAAAGCGGCATCACCACAAAACCGACGACAGACGAGAGCAGCAAAAATATCGCTATCACGCCGTGCGCTCCGCTTTTGAGGTTCAACGCCTCATAGACGCTGTTTGGGAGATTGCCAAAGATGGCGAACAAAACAAACAGCAGCATCGCCGTAGCGGCTATATTTTTCAATATGTCTTTGTGTTTGAAATGCCCCAACTCGTGTCCCAAGACCGCCAAAAGCTCGTTTTGATTCAGCTTCTTGATGAGCGTGTCAAAAAGCACTACTCTTTTTGACTTGCCAAGTCCGCCAAAGTAGGCGTTCAGCCTGTTATCTCTCTTGCTTGCGTCCATCGTAAATATACCCGAACTTTTTAGTCCGGATTTGAGCATCAAAACTTCAATATTGCCTTTAAGCTCGCCCTCTTCCAGAGGTGTAAATTTGTTAAAAAGCGGCGCGATAAATGTCGGGTAGAGCATATTTATAAACAAAACCACAGCGAAAATAGCCACAAATGCCCAAAGCCACCAAAGCGCAAATACAGATATAATCCACGATATCAAGGCTATCAGAGCTCCTCCGAGCAGTATAAAAATCACGATTGATTTGAGCGTGTCAAGCAGGTATGTCTTAGCGTCTATCGTAGAAAAACCGAACTTTTTATCTTTCACAAACGTAGAATACAAGTCAAACGGCAGCGCCAATATAAAATTTATCGCCAAAAAGCTCAGCACAAAGAGCGTACTCTCAACAACTCCGCCGCTTTTTATGAGCAAGCTTTCAAGTGCGCCAAGTCCAAACAATATCCAAAACAAAAACAGCGCGTAATCATAAAGGTTTGAGATGATTCCGAACCTCTCGTTTGCGAGCTTGTAATCAGCGGCTTTTTGATAGTTCTCGCCTGAAAGCACGACGGGCGGCAAGTTCCTCGCGTGCGTCACAAAGCTTATCTCGGCTGTGGATATATACAGCTTCAAGACAACATAAAAAAAGTAGAGTGTTCCTATAAATATCAACATCGGGCAAATCCTAAAAAATTTTGCATTATTTTATCAGAGCAACGATAAATAACAACTTGGAAACTTTTTGTAAAAGTTATTTGGCTTTGCACTCTGATGTTTCATTGTCATAGTCTGACCCAAAAACCAGTCTGTTTTTCGTCAACTCCGCTATCATACCCTCTTCAATTTCTTCATCTTCGTCTTTGCCATACTTTTCGGAGTATTCACGCCTGAATTTTACTCCCGCTTCCATCATTTTAGCTATCTCGGGGGCATCTTTGCTGGTTACACCGTAAGTTTTTTTTGTGTGTTTGAGCTTATCGCCCTCAAGTTTCCACGTGCCTGTTTCAACTATCTCAAGCGTGTATTTTTGTGGCTTTGTGAAAAAAAGTTTTCCTTTTATGGAAAATGTTCCGTCTTTTTTATAGGTAAATTCATTACTTGCTTTTCCTTCCGTATTCTCTCCATTAAGAATTAAATTATCGCACTGCCACGTTTTGCCGACGAGCAAACTCGCATCAAAGCTTTTCGCTCCAACAACTCCGACCATCACCGCCAAAAGACAAAAAAATATCTTTTTCATACCAACTCCTTTTTTGTAAAATTATTTGGCTTTGCACTCCGCATTTTTCTCTCCAACCTCTACATCGGATATGGTGGCAAATCTATTTTTTGTCAACTCTACTACTATATCGTATTCATCTTCATCTTCGCCATACTTTTCAATCTGTTTGAGCCTTAATTTCTCTAACTCCTCTATAGCTTTGGCTATCTCGGGGGCATCTTTGCTGGTTACACTGTAAATTTTCGTTTTCCCACTAAACTTATCGCCGTCAAGTTTCCACGTACCGCCTCCAACCATATCAAGCGTGTACTGTTTTGGCTTTGTGTAAATAGCTTTTGTTTTTGAGGAAAATGTTCCGTCTTTTTTGTAGATAACTTCACTGCTTCCTTTTCCTGCCATTTCGCCTTTATCAAAGACAGAATCGCACAGCCACGTTTTGCCGAC